>JANLPD010000357.1:0-5194 GCA_031367045.1 Frankiales bacterium
GTTCACAGCAAGCTGCGGATGCCGAGCGCGGAGATGACGGCCCGCATGGTGGCGGCGATCGCCAACCCGCACACCGACGTCCTCGGTCACTGCACCGGACGGATGGTCACGGGCAAGGGCCGGCCGGAGTCGGAGTTTGAGGCCGAGCTGGTGTTTGCGGCCTGCGCGCAGTTCGACGTGGCGGTGGAGGTGAACAGCCGTCCAGAGCGGTTGGACCCGCCGAAGCGCCTGCTACGCCTGGCCGTTGAAGCCGGCTGCAAGGTCGCCATCGACACCGACGCCCATGCGCCGGGACAGTTGTCGTGGCAGAGCCTTGGCTGCGAGCGGGCTCACCTGTCCGGGGTCACCGCCGACCGGGTCGTCAACACCTGGGGCGTCGACGAGCTGCTCAGCTGGACGGGTCGCGCTGCTGCGGGATGAGCGAGGTCACCGGGTCCAGGAGCAAGGCCAGCGAAGCGGCAGGCAGCGCATCGGCCACGAGAAGTGCGCAGGCCGCGTCGAGGCAGAGCGTCATCACGCGCTGTTCCTCGCGTGCGTCGGGCTCGCTGCGTCGGCAACTGGGGCACGGCCGGCGCAGGCCCTCTGCGCCGCTGCGCCGGAGCAGCGCCCAGATGCGCCGCCGTGACGTGATCACGGCCGCCTGGAACGCCGCGCCGCGAGCCTCCGTCCGCTCGGGCTCGGTCAAGAAGGAGCGGTCCACCAGCTCGTCGTACAACGCCTTGCCCTGGGCGTCGTGGCAGCGAACGGATAACTGCGGCAGGGCGCCGAGCAGTGCCTTGACGTGGTCGGCGCGCGGCCCGAGGTCGAGCTCCTGGACGGTGGCGGTGGGGTAGACCGACCGCCACGGCGCCAGCAGGGCCGAGTGCTCGGTGGCCGTCAGGACGGGCTGGGCATAGGCGGCCGCGATGGCGTCGCGCACCGCCTTGAGCGCGGTGGTCGTGGTCGCGCTGTCGACGGTCAGGAAGGGCGCCTCGCCGCGCAGGTCGTCGTAGAACAGCGCACCCAGTGCGTCGAAAGCGGCGAGGACCTCGACCACGAGCGGCGCGTCCGGATCAAGAGCACGAGAGCGAGCTGCAGCGACCGTTGCGTTGTTGCTCCACGCTCGTGCGAGCAGCGGCAACTCTTCGTCGCGGACGAGCGCGAGTTGCGCGAGAATGGCCAGGACCTCGGGCAGGTTCGGGTGCTCCGCCAGCCGCTGGATCACCGGCGTACGCCTGACCATGCTGCCTTCTTCCGTCGGCCCTTCCCGAGTTTCGGCTCCAAAGCGACCAACTGGAGCGAACCACATCCCTGGCCCGAGATGCCAGGGACTAGCGGCCCCCTCCGCAAGCGTTGATGCGGTCATGAGCGCAGCGATGGACGTACGCCGGGCAGCAGACCGGTTCGCCACCCAGAACCCCTGGCTGGACTCGCGGCACTCCTTCTCCTTCGGACGCCACTACGACGCGGCCAACACGGGCTTTGGCTTGCTGCTCGTCAACAACGACGACGTCGTTGCCCCAGGCAGCGGGTTCTCCACGCATCCCCACCGCGACATGGAGATCCTGACTTGGGTGCTCGACGGCGAGCTGGTCCACCAGGACAGCGAAGGGCACACCGGCCTGATCACCCCTGGCCTGGCGCAGCGGATGAGCGCCGGGACAGGGATCTTGCACTCGGAGCTGAACAGCGCCTCGGCGAGCCCGGTGCACTTCGTGCAGATGTGGGTCCGGCCCGATACCGAGCGGGCAGACCCTTCGTACGCTGCGCTGGACATCTCGGCCGAGCTCGATCTCGGCGGGCTGGTGCCAGTCGCCTCCGGCCGCGGCCATGACGCCGCCATCCCGGTCCGCCAGCGCGATGCCGTCCTGTGGGCGGCGCGGCTCTCGGCGGGGGAGCGCATCGTGCTGCCGGATGCCCCGATGGTCCACCTGTTTGTGGCCAAAGGCAGCGTGGTTCTCGACGCCGCCGGCCGCCTGGAGACGGGCGACGCCGTCCGGCTCACCGCCGCGGGCGGCCCATCGGTGACCGCCGTTGATGCGGCCGCCGAGGTGCTCGTCTGGGAGATGGCCGGCGAGAACCGGTAGAGCGGCGCCGTTCGGGGCAGACCGAAGAAGTGAAGAGCAGAGCCTGCCCCCCGAGCTCATGGCCAGCGGCGTTGTTGCCAGCCTTCTTCCTGCTGGCCCTGCTGGCCTCTGCGTCGCCACAGAGCAGCGCCGAGGAGGGTCCGGTCTTGCAGATGACCGTGACGAGCGTTACCCGCTGACCTCGCTGGAACCGGCTGTCGGGTCGCTCTGCGCAGGCACCTGCTCCTCGGTCAGCTGGTAGCGCTCGACCGCCTTGGCCGCGCTGTCCGGCGGCACCTCACCGCGCCGCCCCAGCTCGATCAGGACGGCGACGGTGATCGACTCGGCATCAGTGTGGAAGTGCCGACGCAGGGCGGCCCGGGTATCTGACCGGCCGAAACCGTCCGTGCCCAGCGAGCTCCAATCGCTGGGCACCCACTGCTGGATGCCGTCGGGCACGGCCCGCATCCAGTCGCTGACGGCCACCACGGGCCCCGACGTCCCCATCAGCTCCTGCGTCACGAACGGCATGCGGGGTGCTTCGCCAGGGTTGAGTAGCGCGTGCCGGTCGCACGCCAGGGCGTCGCGGCGCAGCTCGCTCCAGCTCGTGACCGACCAGACGTCGGCGCCCACCCCCCAGTCCTCGCGAAGCAGCTGCTGCGCCTCGAGCGTGATGCGGACGCTGATTCCGCTGGCGAGCAGCTGGGCACGCGGCCCGTCGCCGGTCGCCGGCGACAGGCGGTACATCCCTCGCAGCACACCCTCGCGCAGCTGCGGCACGTCTGGCATCGTCGGCTGCTGGTAGGGCTCGTTGTAGACGGTGAGGTAGAAGAACACGTCATCCGGCGATTCGCCGTACATCCGGCGCAGACCGTCCTCCACGATGAAGGCGATCTCGTATCCGTAGGCGGGGTCATAGGCCACACAGGCCGGGTTGCTGCTCGCGAGCAGGAGTGAGTGACCGTCTTGGTGCTGCAGCCCCTCTCCGTTGAGGGTCGTCCGGCCGGCGGTCGCGCCAAGCAGGAAGCCGCGGCCGAGCTGGTCGGCCAGCTGCCACATCTGGTCGCCGGTCCGCTGGAAGCCGAACATCGAGTAGAAGATGTAGATCGGGATCATCGGCTCGCCGTGGGTGGCGTAGGACGTGCCGGCGGCGATCGTGCTCGCCATGGACCCCGCCTCGGTGATCCCCTCGTGCAGGATCTGGCCCTTCTCGGACTCCTGGTAGGACAGCAGCAGGTCGCGGTCCACCGCCTCGTAACGCTGCCCGAAGGGCGAGTAGATCTTCGCCGTGGGAAACATCGCGTCCATGCCGAAGGTGCGCGCCTCGTCAGGGATCACCGGCACGAAGCGGGCGCCGATCCCCTAGGCCTTCATGAGGTCCTTGAGCAGCCGGACGAAGGCCATCGTCGTTGCGACAGCCTGCTTGCCCGAGCCCCGCTTGAGCTCGTCGTAGATCTCCGGACCGGGCAGGGGCAGCGGGTTGTGCTTCACCGTCCGGCGGGGCAGGACGCCACCGAGCTGGCTGCGGCGCTCCTTCATGTACTCGATCTCCGCGCTGTGCGGACCCGGGTGGAAGTACGGCGGGAGCTCGCCCTCGAGGGCCTTGTCGGAGATGTCGATGTAGAGCCGGTCGCGCAGCTGCTTCAACTCGACCTTGGAGAGCTTTTTCATCTGGTGCGTGGAGTTGCGGCCCTCGAAGTCCTTGCCCAAGGTCCAGCCCTTGATGGTGTGGGCGAGGATCACCGTCGGCTGGCCGACGTGCTCGGTGGCGGCCTTGAAGGCGGCGTAGACCTTGCGGTAGTCGTGGCCACCGCGCGGCAGGCCGCGGATCTGGTCGTCGGTGAGATGCTCGGCCATCTTGCGCAGCCGGGGGTCGCTGCCGAAGAAGTTCTCGCGGGTGTACGCGCCGTCCTCGACGGAGTAGGTCTGGAACTGGCCGTCGGGTGTGGTGTTCATCGCGTTGACGAGGACACCGTCGACATCGCGGGCGAGCAGGTCGTCCCACTGGCGGCCCCAGACAACCTTGATGACGTTCCAGCCGGCTCCGCGGAAGTAGCTCTCCAGCTCCTGCATGATCTTGCCGTTGCCGCGCACGGGCCCGTCGAGCCGCTGCAGGTTGCAGTTCACGACGAAGGTCAGGTTGTCGAGCTCCTCGCGGGCCGCGACGCCGATCGCACCGAGCGACTCCGGCTCGTCCATCTCGCCGTCACCCAGGAAGCACCACACGCGCTGGTCGCTGGTGTCCTTGATGCCGCGGTGCTCGAGGTAGCGGTTGAAGCGCGCCTGGTAGATCGCACCGATCGGTCCCAGCCCCATCGACACGGTGGGAAATTCCCAGAAGTCCGGCATCAGCCGGGGGTGGGGGTAGGACGGCAGGCTCTGCGGCTTGCTCTCCTGGCGGAAACCGTCCAGGTGCTCCTGCGTCAGCCGGCCCTCGAGGTAGGCGCGGGCGTAGATGCCGGGGCTGGCGTGCCCCTGGAAGAAGACCTGGTCCCCGCCGCCCGGGTGCTCGCGGCCGCGGAAGAAGTGGTTGAAGCCGATCTCGTAGAGGCTCGCGGCACTCGCGTAGGTCGCGATGTGACCGCCGACGCCGATCTCGGGGCGGTTGGCCCGGCTGACCATGACCGCGGCGTTCCAGCGGACGTAGGCCCGGATGCGACGCTCGACGTGCTCGTCGCCGGGGAACCACGGCTCGCGCTCCGGCGGGATCGTGTTGATGAAGTCCGTGCTGCGCAGGGCGGGTACGCCGATGGACTTCTCGCGGGCCCGTTCGAGCAGCTTGAGCATCAAGAAGCGGGCCCGGGCGCGGCCGGCGGAGTCGACGACGGCGTCGAGCGAGTCCAGCCACTCCTGGGTCTCGGCCGGGTCGACATCGGGCAGATGGCTTGGCAACCCGTCGCTGATGACGTTGAACCGCTCGGTGGGACGCTCGGTCACGCTGCTCCTCCGCCTTGCTGTGCTGTGGACGTGCGCTGGGGCACCCATCCAACCCCCTACCCGCGAGTAGCAACGCCGGCCGTCAGTGACGGGGTGGGTTGACCGCCGTCCCCTCGTGCCGCTCAGTTTGCTCCTGCCGCTCCGTCGGCTCGTGGTGCTTCGTCGCGTCGTGATGCTCGTCACCCTGCGGGTCGCAGTGCACGAGCGCCGCG
>JANLPD010000448.1:0-2589 GCA_031367045.1 Frankiales bacterium
GTAGAGCGAACGAAGGCCGGGGACCCGCTTGCCGAGCCGCTCAGCAAGGCCGTCCGCCTTCTCCTGGGCCGCGAGATGATGGACGGCGATGTCGACCTCACCGTCCGCCGCTGCCTCGACGGCGAGGTCCTCCAGCCGGGCGACCGCCTTGGACGCGGTGCGTACCTTCTCGAGCGGGGCGATCTTGCCGTCGATCACGTGCAGGATTGGCTTGACCGCAAGGGCGGCGCCGACGAGGGCGGCGGCCGCGCCGATCCGCCCGCCGCGGCGCAGGTGCTCAAGGGTGTCGACGTAGAACAGCGTCGTCCCAGCCCGCGCCAGCGCGGCCCCAGCGACAGCGTCGAGGTCGCCACCCCGGGCTGCCGCCTCGGCCGCGCGGATGACGGCGAAGCCGAGCCCCTTGACGATGCTGCGCGAGTCGACGACGCGCACCTCGATGCCGTCAACGGCAACCTCCTCGGCCGCCAGCCGCGCAGCGTCGACGGTGCCGGACAGGTCGCCGCTCAGGTGCACCGAGACAATCCGCGACGCCCCGCTGGTGCGGTAGACCGCGACGAACTCGGCCGGGGTCGGTCGCGAGGTCGAGACGTGCAACCGCCGTTCGGTGAGCGCAACCGCCACCTCTGCAGGGGAGACGTCCACCCCCTCCTTGCCGGTGCGCGCGCCGAGAACCACATGCAGCGGGACGACGAAGACCCCGCGCTCGTGGGCCACCCCGTCCGGCAGGTACGCCGTGCTGTCAGTGACGACAGCGACCGGGTGGCTCATGGAAGGCACGCTCATCCGGCTTTAGGCCGGGACCGGGACCGGGACGATGTTGACCAGCCTGGGCGCCCGCACCACGACGGCGTGGACGTCGCGGCCGTCCAGTGCCTTGACGACGTTCTCGTCGGCCAGCGCCAGGGCCTGGAGCTCGTCCGCTTCGATGTCCGGCGCTACGGCGAGCCGGGCGCGGACCTTGCCGGCCACCTGTACGACGCAGGTGACCGACTCCTCGACGAGCAGCGCAGGGTCGGCGGTGGGCCAGATCTGTGCGTGCACCGAGTCACCGGCCTCGACGTCGTGGCCCTGCCGCGACCAGACCTCCTCGGCCGTGTAGGGCGCGTAGCACGACAGCATCACGGCCAGCGCCTGCACCCCGTCGCGCAGCGAAGCGGCCGGAGCCGACCCACCGTCGACGGCCTTGCGCAGCACGTTGGTCAGCTCCATGAACCGTGCTATCGACACGTTCAGGCGGTGGTTCTCGGTGAGCCGGGTGACCTCGTCGACGGTGTGGGCCACCGCCCTGTCGACGACCGCGTCGCGGCCGTCCCCTGCCAGCACGGCGACATCAGCGGCCAGGCGGACGACCCGGGCCAGCCACTTCACCGAGCCGGTGGGCGAGACGTCGGCCCAGTCGATGTCGTCCTCGGGCGGACCGGCGAACACCATGGACAGCCGTACGGCGTCGACGCCGTACGCCACCAGCTCCTGGCCCAGCTCGACCAGGTTGCCGGTCGACTTCGACATCGCCGAGCCGTTGAGGATCACCTGCCCCTGGTTCATCAGGGCCGCGAAGGGCTCGTCGAAGTCGACCATGCCCATGTCGTGCAGGACCTTGGTGAAGAACCGGCTGTAGAGCAGGTGCAGGATCGCGTGCTCGACCCCGCCGACGTACTGCGCGACCGGCATCCAGGCGCGAACAGCCTCGGGGTCGAACGGCCCGTCCTGGTAGTCCGGCGAGCAGTAGCGCAGGAAGTACCAGCTGGAGTCGACGAAGGTGTCCATCGTGTCGGTGTCCCGCGTCGCGGGACCCCCGCACGTCGGGCACGTGGTGTGGACCCACACCTCGTTGGAGGCAAGCGGCGACTGCCCTTTGGGCCGCAGGTCGGCGCCTTTCATGTCGGTCGGCAGCAGCACAGGCAGCTGGTCGTCGGGGACCGGGACCTCGCCGTCGGTCGGGCAGTGGATGACCGGGATCGGGGCGCCCCAGAACCGCTGGCGGGACAGCAGCCAGTCGCGCAGGCGGTAGTTGACAGCGCCCGAACCGGTTTGGCGCTCAGTCAAGATCTCGAGCGCCTTGGCGATCGCCTCCTCCTGGGGCAGCCCGTCCAGCGGCCCGCTGTTCACCAGGACCCCGTCGCCGGTCGTGGCGATGCCGGTCTCGGCCGGGTCCGGCTCGCCGGTGTCGACGACGACGCGCACCGGTAGGTCGAAGGCCCGGGCGAAGTCCAGGTCGCGCTGGTCGTGGGCGGGCACAGCCATGATCGCGCCCGTGCCGTAGTCGGCCAGCACGTAGTCCGCAGCGAAGACCGGCAGCTCCTCCCCGTTCAGCGGGTTTACCGCCACAACCCCCAAGTCTACGCCGGTCTTGGGGCGGTCGGTCGACTGACGGTCGATGTCGGAGAGCTTGCGGACCTGCTCTCGGTAGGCCTCGAAAGCCTCCCGGCGGGTTGACGCGACGAGCTGCTCGGCCAGGGCTGCGTCAGCGGCCACGACGAAGAACGTCGCGCCGTAGAGGGTGTCCGGCCGCGTCGTGAAGACCGTGACCTTCTCCCCTCCACCCCGCGCACCGGCTCCGCTCAGGCCGACCGTGAAGTCGACGTGGGC
>JANLPD010000463.1:0-1889 GCA_031367045.1 Frankiales bacterium
CGGCCCGGACGTCCGTGCTGCTCGCCGTACAGGAAAATTGTTTTGACTTGGCCGGACGGAGGCTCGACCCGCCGCGCGAGTCATCGCGCTGCACCTCGCGAGAGGTTGGTTCAGGTGGGTGTCCTGGTACTGCGCCATTCCAGCATGAGCAGGGTGGCGTCATCGGTGAGCTGCTCCTGGTGATGGGCCAGGAGCTCGCGTACGACGCGCCTCATCGTCTCGGGTGGGGCTAGACCGCCTGCGAGGTGACGCACGACGAGCTCTCCGAGCCTGTCCACGCCGAAAAACTCCCCACTGGGCGAGCGCGCCTCGACCACTCCGTCGGTGTAGAGCAGGACAAGGTCACCGGGTTCAAGCTGCTCGCGCCCGACCTCAATCGAAGGTTCAGGGAGCAGAGAGCCCAGGCCGATGGGCGGTTGAGGGTCGGTTTCCAGGCGACGGACGAGCTTGCCACCGCGGATCAACAGCGGCGCCGGGTGTCCCGCGTTGACCCACTGCAACAGTCCTGTCCTGGTGTCGAGGTCAGCGAGCACGGCGGTCGTGAAGATCTCTCCACCCAGACCATCGATAAGGGCCTCATCGATGCTGCGAAGGGTCTCGCTCAGCGTCAGCCCGGCTCGCCGGGCGTTGCGGTATGCCGCGACGGTGAACACAGCGCACTGGGCGCTGTGCAGGCCATGTCCCATCCCGTCAAAGATCGCGACCCGCGTCCTTCCGTCATCGACGGCGTAGTCGATGGCATCGCCCGCGACGTGATAGCAAGGCTCAAGAGCTGCAGAGACCGTCACCGGTCGACTGGTGAAGGTGAGCGGTGGGAGGACGGCGTACTGCAGCTCCGCCGCGAGCCCCAGCGGGACGCGTCGGCGCAACCGGATGAACGTGTCGCCGTACGGGGTCTTCGCGGTGATGAGTTCGGCTGCCGCGGCGGCCAGCCGCGACAGGCTGGCGTACAGCTCCCCTGCCACGCGCAAGCTGTCTAGTTCGGCCACGACAACACCAAGGACCCCGAGGCGACTCGTACCGGCAAGCAGCGGCAGCCAACACACCCCGCCGCCGGCCAGCTCATCGTGGCCCGCCACCTGCACCTGCTGGGTCTGGAACGCCCGACCGGCGAGTGTGGCGTCGACGCTGAGCGGAGGCAACGGTGCGTCGTCGTCCGCCGCGCGAGCCGGGTCGGCCAGCGGCACAAGAACACGCTGCTGCAGATCCGCGAGATAGGTAGTCGCAATGACAGCGCCCAAGCGTCGCGCGCAGGCATCGACCAGCCCAGCCAACTCAAACGGTGCGGCCAGCTCGGCCCCCGAAGCCAAGTCGTTCAGGGCATCGAGCGACGCCGGAGACAGAACGGGCAGCGCCGCAGCGCCAGGCGACGAACTGTCGGGCATAGCGGCCACACTATGGGTCTGGCCCAACCGGCAGCTCCGGTCAGGCCCTGCCGCGGGGAGCAAGACAGGGAGGACGTTGCCGCCGGTGTGTCCGGGACCTTCTGCCCATCCCCCGTTGGAGAAGCACTGCGCCGTACGACGATGAGGTGTGGATGAACGGCGGGTGGAGACGGGCGATCCCGGTATCGCGCTGCTCAGCCTGTACGACGCTGCGCTTCCGCAGGTCTACGGATACCTGCTGTCGCGGTGCGGTAGGCAGCCGCTGGCCGAGGACCTCACGTCGGAGGTGTTCCTCGCCGCGGTCGACGCGGTACGCCGGGACAACCCCCCAACGCTCACGACCGCCTGGCTGATCGGCACCGCCCGGCACAAGCTGGTCGACCACTGGCGCCGCCAGGCCCGGGAGGACCGCGGGCTGCACGCCATCTCCACAGATCCCATCGCTGGCCGCGAGACCGACGATCCGTGGGACGCCCGGCTCGATGCGATGCACGCCCGCGCGGT
>JANLPD010000206.1:0-4127 GCA_031367045.1 Frankiales bacterium
GTGGCCTTCGGCTTCCTGCTCGCCGCGCTGCCGCACCGCCACCCCCCCCCCCGGGGCGCCCCCGGGTCCCCGGACCGCTGGCCGGGGTGCCCCCGGTGGTTGCCGGGCGCGGGGTGGGGGCCCAGCACCCCGACCCCGAGCTCCCCTTTTTGTCGCTGGCGGACCTCGGTGTCCTACGCGACGTGCGCGTCGACGACCGTGGTCATGTCGTCGTCGAGCTGACCCCGACCTATTCCGGCTGCCCGGCGCTGGAGGCGATGCGCGACGACGTCGTCACCGCGCTGGCCGCCTACGGCTGCCAGCACGTCGAGGTCCGCACGGTCCTGCTGCCTGCCTGGTCGACCGACGACCTGAGCGAGGACGGTCGTCGCAAGCTGGCCGCCGCCGGTATCGCGCCGCCGTCGGGAGGACGCCCGGTGCTGGTCTCTCTCGGCCCGACGCGGGCCCGGAGCACAGCCCTGACCTGTCCCCAGTGCGGGTCGACGCAGACCGAGGAGCTGTCGCGCTTCGCCGCCACGTCGTGCCAGTCGCTGTGGCGCTGCCTGGCCTGCCGCGAGCCCTTCCCCCACTTCAAGGCGGTTTGAGGTGGGGTGGCGATGAGCCTTGCGACGCAGGACGCCGCCACCGGCTTTGTGCCGCTGCGCGTCCTGACCGTCGACCGGCTCACCGACGACAGCGTCGCCGTCGAGCTGGCCCGGCCGCTGGACGGGTCTTTCGCCTTTGCCCCCGGCCAGCACCTCACGCTGCGCCGGGTCGTCGACGGCGTCGACGTCCGGCGCACGTACTCCCTGTGCACCAGCGCGGGGAGCGGTCGGCTGCGCATCGCGGTGAAGCAGATCGAAGGAGGCGCTTTCTCCACCTGGGTGGTCGATTCGCTGCGGGCCGGCGATGTCGTCGAGGTGCTGCCGCCGGCCGGCCGGTTCGGCCCGGTGCTCGACCCGGCTGCGGCCCACCGTTACGTCTGCTTCGCTGCGGGCAGCGGCATCACACCCATGGCGTCAATCGTCGCGAGCGTGCTGGAGACCGAGCCGCAGAGCACGGTTGCGCTGGTCTTCGGCAACCGCACGAGCCGTGACGTGATGTTGCTCGAAGAGCTGGCGGACCTCAAGGACTCCCACCCGGGGCGGTTCGAGCTGCTGCACGTCTTGTCCCGCGAGGAGCAGGACGCCGAGCTGCTGACCGGCCGGATCGACGGCGACCGCGTGCGCCGGCTGCTCGCCACGCTGCTACCGCCAGAGGGCGTCGACGGCTGGTTCGTGTGCGGGCCGTTCGCCATGGTCACCGGAGTGCGGGACACGCTGGTGGCGGCCGGCGTCGACCCGAACCGGGTGCACGTCGAGCTCTTCCACGCCGAGCCCCCGCCGCCGCGGGCCCGGGTCGCCACCGACGGCAGCCGAAACAGCACGACCGTGCACGCCCTGCTGCACGGTCGGGCGACCACGGTGCAGGTCGGGCGGGCCGGCGACAGCGTGCTGGACGCCGTGCTGGCCGCGCGCGCCGACGCGCCCTACGCCTGCAAGAGCGGCGTCTGCGGCACCTGCCGGGCGCGGGTCGTGGAGGGCGCCGTCGAGATGGACGTCAACTACGCGCTCGAGCCCGACGAGCTGACGGCTGGCATCGTGCTCACCTGCCAGTCGCACCCGACCACCGACGTGGTGCGCCTCGAGTTCGGTTGAGCCCCAAGGAGGACCAGCAATGACCGTCTACCGCTCCGTGGGCGACCTGCCGCGCAAGCGGCACGTTCAGTTCCGCCAGCCCGACGGAGGTCTGTACGCCGAGGAGCTGATGGGCGTCGAGGGCTTCTCCGGAGCCTCCGCCTTGCTCTACCACCGCAACCTGCCCACCGCGATCGTCGCGGCCGAGGTGGTCGGGCCGGCCAGCGGCGGCGACCTTCGCGACAACGCGCCGCTGCTGCCTCGTCACCTTCGCTCGCACGACCTGCCGACCGGCGGTGACCTCGTCACTGGCCGCCGGCTGCTGATGGGCAATGCCGAGGTCCTGCTGTCGGTCCTGGCCGCGGACACCGACAGCGGGCTCTACCGCAACGCCATCGGCGACGAGCTGGTCTTCGTGGAGAGCGGCGCAGGTCGCCTCGAGTCGGTCTTCGGCGCGCTCGAGGTGTCCGCGGGCGACTACGTCGTCGTCCCGACGTCGACGACCCATCGCTGGGTCATCACGGAGCCGCCGCTGCGGGCGCTCGTCGTCGAGGCCCGCGGTCACGTGCAGCCACCGAAGCGCTACCGCTCAGCCGGTGGGCAGTTCCTCGAGCACAGCCCATTCTGCGAGCGGGACCTGAGGGCGCCGACCGAGCCGCTGCTCGTCGACGGGGGCGAGACAGAGGTGCTCGTGCAGCATCGCTCCGGGTGGACCCGCTACACCTACGCCAACCACCCCTTCGACGTCGTCGGCTGGGACGGCGCGCTGCACCCCTGGGCGCTGTCCATCCACGACTTCGAGCCGATCACCGGGCGGCTGCACCAGCCGCCGCCGGTGCACCAGACCTTCGAGGCGCCGGGCTTTGTCGTCTGCTCGTTCGTGCCTCGGCTGTTCGACTACCACCCGCTGGCTGTCCCGGTCCCTTACAACCATGCCAACGTCGACAGCGACGAGGTGCTGTTCTACGTCGGCGGCGATTTCATGAGCCGCACGGGCTCGGGCATCGGCCAGGGCTCGCTGTCGCTGCACCCGTCGGGGTTCGTCCACGGCCCGCAGCCAGGCAGCGCGGAGGCCGCCATCGGCAAGGCCGGCACGGACGAGCTGGCCGTCATGGTCGACACCTTCCGGCCCCTGCAGCTGGCCGACGCGGCCCGCGCCTGTGAGGACGACGGCTACCCCTGGACGTGGGCCCGCGGCTCGAAGCGGTAGCCCATCCCCGCCTCGGTCAGCAGGTGCACGGGCCGCGACGGGACCAGCTCGAGCTTGCGGCGCAGCGTTCCGAGGTAGACGCGCAGGTACTGGGTCTCCTGCTCGTAGGCCGGACCCCACACCTCGCGCAGCAGCTGGCGCTGGCCGACCAGGCGACCCGGGTTGCGGACGAGGATCTCGAGCAGGTGCCACTCGGTCGGGGTCAGCCGGACCTCGGCGCCGTCGCGCAGGACCCGGCGCGCGGCCAGGTCCACGGTGAAGCCGTCGGCCTCCACCACCGGCTGGTCCGCGGCCGGCGCGGACCGGCGGACAGCGGCCCGGAGGCGTGCCACCAGCTCGTCCATCCCGAAGGGCTTGGTGACGTAGTCGTCGGCGCCGGCATCGAGCGCGGCAACCTTGTCGGCCTGCCCGTCGCGCGCAGACAGCACCAGGATCGGCGCGCTGCACCAGCCGCGCAAGCCGCGGACCACCTCGACACCGTCCATGTCCGGCAGCCCCAGGTCGAGCACGACGACGTCGGGCGGCCGCTGGGCGGCCAGCTGCAGGGCGGCCGCGCCGGTGGCCGCGGTTGTCACGTCGTACTCCCTGGCCCGCAGGTTGATGCCGAGCGCGCGGGCGAGGGTGGGGTCGTCGTCGACGACGAGGACGTGGGTCATGCCCGGACCAGCTCGAGGCGCATGGTCACGCCGCCGCCAGAGGTGGCCCGCGGCCGCAGCGTGCCCCCCATCGCCTCGGTGAAGCCGCGGGCGACCACGAGACCCAGGCCAACGCCGCTGCCGCCCCGGTCGCCGAGCCGCTGGAACGGCGCGAACAGCCGGGGCCAGTCCTGCTCGGCGACGCCGAGGCCGTGGTCGACGACCTCACAGATGACGGCGTCGCGCACCGACCGGCCGCGGACCGTGACGATCGTCCCGGCGGGCGCGTGGCGCAAGGCGTTGTCGGTGAGGTTGGCCAGGACGCGTTCGAGCAGGCCGGCGTCGACGAGGACGTCGGGGAGATCCTCGGCGACTTCCAGGTGGATCCGGTCGCGGTGCGCTGTCCCGACGAGCGCCCGGGCCACCACCTCCGCCAGACCAGCTGGAGCCAGCGCCACGGAGACCGCGCCGGCCTGCAGGCGCGACGCGTCCAGCAGGTTGGCCACGATGCCCTGGAGCCGGTCGGTTGACTCCTCCACCGCCTGCAGCAACGCGTCCCGGTCGCTGTCGGACCAGGTCACGTCGGTCTGCCGAAGGCTCGAGACACCGGCCTTGATGCCGGCGAGC
>JANLPD010000525.1:0-7465 GCA_031367045.1 Frankiales bacterium
TGAGGGTGACGGCCGCTGCGATGGCGCGCAGGACCGCCGCTGCCTTGTTCTCGGACTCCTGCTGCTCTGCCACCGGGTCGCTGTCGGCCACCAGCCCCCCGCCGGCCTGGACGACAGCCACCCCGCCGTGCAGGACGGCGGTGCGGATCGCGATGGCCATGTCCATGTCGCCACCGACGCCGAGATAGCCGACGCAACCGCCGTAGAGGTTGCGCCGGAACGGCTCGAGCGCCTGGATGATCTCCATCGCCCGCGGCTTGGGCGCACCCGACAGGGTGCCGGCCGGGAAGGTCGCGGTGAGGACGTCGAACGCCGTACGCCCTTCCGCCAGCTGACCGACGACGGTCGAGACGATGTGCATGACGTGGCTGTAGCGCTCGACCGACATGAAGTCGACGACGTCGACCGTCCCAGGGGCGCAGACCCGGCCCAGGTCGTTGCGGCCCAGATCGACGAGCATCACGTGCTCGCTGCGCTCCTTGGGGTCGGCGAGCAGCTCGACGCCGAGCCGCACGTCCTCCTCCGGCGTCGCCCCCCGGGGCTTCGTCCCCGCGATGGGGTGCAGCACGGCCTTGCCGTCGGTGACGGTGACAAGCGCCTCCGGTGACGACCCGACCACGTCGTACGGCGACTCCCGGCCGGCGAAGCGCAGTAGGTACATGTACGGCGAGGGGTTGGTGGCCCGAAGGACGCGGTAGACGTCGAGCGCGTCCACGTCGGTGTCGACCTCGAAGCGCTGCGACAGAACCACCTGGAAGGCGTCACCGGCCCGGATGTGCTCCTTCACCGTCTCGACACCGGCCATGTAGTCCTCCGGCGTCGTACGCCGGCGGACGCTCGGCTCGGCGGTGAGGTCCACTGTCGCGACGCTCGGCTCCGACGGGGCTGCCAGGTCGGCGGCCATCGCGTCGAGCCGGGCGACCGCGTCGGCATAGGAGACCGACCCCGCGGAGCTGCCGCGCACGACATTGGCGATCAGCAGGACCGTGCCGTCGCTGTGGTCCAGAACAGCCAGGTCGGTGGCGAGCAACATCGTCAGCTCGGGCATACCGAGCTCGTCCGGGCTGTCGTCGGGAAGCCGCTCGAGCCGACGGACCGCGTCGTAGGACACGTAGCCGACGAGTCCACCGGTGAACGGTGGCAGGTCTGGGTCCTTGGGCGAGCGCAGCAGCGCATCTGCCTCCCGCAGCGCCTCCAGGGGGTTGGACGAGGTAGTCGGCAGCCCCTCACCCAGCCACAGGGCCTGGCCGTCCCGCTCGGTCAGGACACCGGCGCTGCGCACCCCGACGAAGGAGTAGCGCGACCACTGGCGGCCTTGCTCGGCGGACTCCAGCAGGAAGGTCCCTGGCCGGTTGCCGGCCAGCTTGCGGTAGACACCGACGGGCGTCTCCTCGTCGGCCAGCAGCCGCCGGGTCACCGGGACGACCGGCTGGTCGAGCCGGTCGAAGTCCTCTTGCGACGGGCTCGTCCCGCCGATCCTCATGCGTCGGCTCCGACGAAACGGGTCATGCCTGGGCTCCGGCGACGGCGGGGAGTGCAAGCGCGTCGAAGCAGGTGCGATCGCCGGTGTGGCAGGCGCCGCCGACCTGGTCGACGCGCACGAGCAGCGCGTCGCCGTCGCAGTCGAGCGCCACGGACTTCACCCACTGCTGCGATCCCGACGTCTCACCCTTGACCCAATACTCCTGGCGGCTGCGCGACCAGTAGGTGCAGCGACCCGTGGTCAGGGTCAGGTGCAGCGCCTGGTCGTCCATCCAGCCCACCATGAGCACCTCGCCGGTGTCGTGCTGCTGGCACACCGCGACGACGAGGCCGTCACGGTCGCGCTTGAGCTTGCTGGCAAGGGAAGGGTCGAGCTCGCTCGGGCGGACCGGGCTGGTGGGGATGGTCGGGCTGGTCATGCGCACATCCTCCCAGCCGTCCTCGCCGGACCGGCGATCAGCCCGTGACCAGGCTGGGCCCTCACCGGCCCTGCAAGATCCAGGCGGCATGCATCCGCTGGTAGGGCCCGACCACGCCGACGAGTTCGTGATGCGGGCCGCGCTGCACGATGACGCCGTCGTCGACGACGAACACCTCGTCGGCCGCCTCGGCGGTGGACAGCCGGTGGGCGATGGCCAGCGTCGTCCGGCCGCGGGTCAACGAGTCGAGTGCCCTCGTCAGCCGGACCTCGGTCGCCGGGTCGACAGCGGAGGTGGCTTCGTCCAGGACGAGCAGGTCGGGGTCGGCGAGATAGGCCCTCGCCACCGCGACGAGCTGGCGCTCCCCGACCGACAGCGCCCCGCCGCGCTCGCCCACCGGGGTCCGCAGGCCGTGCGGGAGCTGGTCGACCCAATCACCGAGGCCGAGCTCGGTGAAGGCCAGCTCGATGTCGTCGTCGCTGGCGCTGGGCCGGCCGTAGCGGACGTTGTCGGCGACGGTGCTGTCGAACAGGAACCCGTCCTGCGGCACCATCACCACCCGTTCGCGCAGGGAGGAGAACCGCACGGCGTGCAGCGGCACGCCCGACAGGCGCACCGTCCCGCGGGTCGGGTCCATGAGCCTGGTCAGCAGCTTGGCGAAGGTGGTCTTGCCGCTGCCGGTCTCGCCGACGACGGCGACGCGGGTGCGCGGGGCAATCTCCAGGTCAACGTCGTGCAGCACCTCGGGGCCACCTGGGTAGGCAAAAAAGACGTGCTCGAAGCGCACGGCCACTGGGCCTTCGGGCAGGTCGTACCCATCCTCGCCCGGGTCCGCGACATCGGTCGGCGTGTCGAGCACGCCGAGCACGCGCCGCATGCCGGCAACGGCGTTCTGTGCCTCGTTCAGGACCTCGGTCGCGACCTGGACCGGCTGGACAAACAGGGTGACCAGGAACAGGAAGCCGACAAGCCGTCCGCTGGTGAGGTGACCGTCGACGCCGAGCAGGACCCCGGCCACAACGACCGCCCCGGTCGCGAGGGCCGCCGTCATCTCGCCGGTCGAGAAGGTTGCCGCGGCGATGGTCTGCGCCTTCACCTGTGCCCTCGCGGTGCGGGCCACCGCGTCGTCGATACGCTGCGTCGTGCGGGCCTCGACGCCGTGGGCCTTGATGACCGGCGCACCGACGACGGACTCCGCGACGGCACCGAGCATCTCGCCGACGCGCTCGCGCACGATCCGGTAGGCACCCTGCAGCCGTTGCTGGAAATGGCGCACCGCCAGAAACAGCGGGAGGAAGCAGACGTAGACGAGCAGGGTCAGCTGCCACGACCAGAACAGCATCAGCACGGTCGCGAGCGCGAGCTGTGCTGCGCTGACGACGACCAGCAAGCCACCCCACTGCATGAACGTGCTCATCGTGTCGACGTCGCTCGTCACCCGGGACACCAGCGAGCCGCGACGCTCAGCGGCCTGGTGCAGCACCGACAGGTCGTGGACCCGGCGGAAGGCCCGCACGCGCAGGGCAGCCAGGCCGTTCTCGGTCGTGCGGTAGAGGCGCACGTTCATCTGGTAGTTGGCGACCGCCGTCATGATCACAGCCAGCGCGGCAAGCAGGCAGGCCGTGCGCACGAGCGGTAGGTCCGGGCCGGCCGGGCGAAGCAGCCCGTGGTCGATCGTCTGCTGGACCGCGACCGGCACGACGATGCGGCCCGCGGTCGCGAGCAAGGCCAGCAGCAAGGTGAACGGCAGGCCCTTGGCGAACTCCGGCGTCATTCGCACGCCGTGGGCGAGCGTCGCAAAGGCGCCGCGCTCGCTCGTCACGTCGACCGTCCCGACAGTCCCGACCCTTCCGACCGTCACGCCGCGCCTTCGCTCTCGGCCTCGAGGAGGTCGCGCTCCGCCTCGGCCCGCTCATAGGCGGTGACCAGGTCGCGGTAGCCGGGCGAGGTGGACAGCAGGTCGGTGTGGGTGCCGCGGGCCGTGACGCGACCCTCGTCGAGGAAGACGACCTCGTCGGCGAGCGAGATGGTCGCGCGGCGGTAGGCCACGACCACCACAGTGGACGCCGCACTGTCCTCCCGGATGCCGGCGAGGATCCGCTGCTCGAGCTGGGGGTCAACCGCCGACGTGGCGTCGTCCATGACGAGCAGCCGAGGTCGTCGTACGACGGCGCGGGCCAGCGCTAGCCGCTGGCGCTGGCCGCCCGACAGCGTGGTCCCCCGCTCGCCTACGACCGTGTCCAGACCACCGGGCAGGGCCTTGACGAAGCGCTCGGCCTGGGCGATACGCAGCGCGTCCCAGACCTGGTCGTCCGACAGCGCAGCGCCCAGGGTGACGTTGCCGCGGACCGAGTCGTCGAACAAGAACGTCTGCTGCGGGACGAGGGCGGCAACCTCGGCAACCGCGCCGGGGGCGAGCGTGCGCAGGTCGTCGCCGTCGTAGCGGACGGTGCCGCGGGCCGGGTCGACGAGGCGCACCAGCAGGCCGGCCAGTGTGCTCTTGCCCGAGCCGGTGGGACCGACGAGGGCGACAGTGCGTCCGGCCCCGACGTCGAAGCAGACATCGTGCAGGACTTCGTCGGGGCCATACGACAGGGCGACGTGCTCGACCGACAGGGCCGCGGGCGCGGTGCCCGCAACCAGGCCGTGGCCGTAGTCGAGCGAGCCGGTCGCGGTGAGGACCCGCTGGACGCGGTCCCAGCCGACCACGCTGCGCGGGAGCTCGTTGAGCACCCAGCCGATCGCCCGTACCGGGAAGGCCAGCAGCGTGAACAGGTAGGCGACGCGGACGAGCTCGCCGGCGTCCAGGGCACCGGTGCCGACCCGGGACGTCCCGACGACCAGCACCGTCAGGACGCCGAAGACGGGCAGCGCCTCCATGATTGGGTCGAACAGGCCACGGACCCGACCGACCGCGACCATCGTGTCGCGCAGCTCCTCCGACGCGGCCTTGAAGCGAGCCGTCTCGTCGGCCTCCCGGCCGAGGGTCTTCACGACCAGTGCGCCATCGAACGACTCGTGCGCGATGGTGCTGACCTCGCCCCTCAGCTGCTGCGCGCGGGTCATCAGCGGCGACATGCGCTTGGAGTACAGGACCGTCAGCGCGGCTATCGAGGGAAAGACGACCGACCCGACGACGGCGAGCACGGGATCGGTGGTGACCAGCAGGCCGAGCGTTACCACGAGCATGAACACCACGCCGACCGCGAACGGGAACGGCGCGATGGGCGACCAGGTCGCCTCGACATCGCTGTTGGCGTTGGACAGCAGCTCGCCGGTCGGGTGCTCCTGGTGCCACGCCAGCGGCAGGTCGAGGTACTTGCGGGTGACCCGCCGGCGATAGCTCGCCTGCAGGCGGTACTGCATGACGCCCGCACCGAGCCGCCTCGCGATGATCCCGACGACCTTCAGGGTGGCGACGCCCATGATCGCGCAGAAGGCGCCGACCAGCAGGCCGGCCCCGGCCCGGCCGTCCCGAAGGCTCGGCACGATGACTGCAGAGGTGATCCAGCCGAAGACGTAGGCCTGGGCGATCGTCGTCAGCCCGAACAACGCACTGCCGACCGCCGACAGGGCAAAGATCTTCTTCTGCTCCTTGACCGCCACCCAGAGAACGCCGAAGCCTCGGCGCAGCACTCGCCGGGTGTCGGGTGGGGCACTCACAAGGCTCCTATGTCGGTCCGGGTTCCGGGTGGTACGCGCGGCAGACACCCTCCCAGTCCGACACCGGGGATGTCCTGGGGATTCCCCGCCTCTGGCACGCTGGGACCGTGACGTCATCCACCAGGACCAACTCGTTCGCCAAGACCGAGCGCGCCGCCTTGCTCGCCCTGCTGCACCAGCTCGGGCCGGGCGCCCCCACCCTTTGCGAAGGGTGGACCACGCATGACCTAGCCGCGCACCTGGTGGTGCGTGACGGCAACCTGCTGGCCCAGCCCGGCTTCTCGGTGCCGGCGCTGCACGGGATCAGCGCGCGCATTGAGACCCGCGCCCGTCGTACGCCGTACGACGAACTGCTCGCGCGCCTTGAGAAGGGCCCACCCGTCTGGTCGCCGACCGGCTTGCCCGGACCGCTGTACGAGGTGGTCAACCTGTCCGAAAACTTCATCCACCACGAGGACGTCCGGCGCTGCCAAGCGGACGAGCCGCGGAACCTGCCGGCGCAGGAGCAGGACGCGCTGTGGTCGCGGCTGCGCGCCCTCGGCGTCCTCACCGGGCTGCGCTCGTCCGGCCTAGGGATCGTCGTCGAGTCGGGGTCAGGCTCGGGAGCGGGATCGGGGTCAGGGGTGCGGTCGCAGCGGCTGCGCCGCGGGGAGGAGACCGTGACAGTTCGCGGGCCGGTCGGCGAGCTGGTGCTGTGGCTGTCCGGCCGCAAGGGGGCCGCGGCTGTCGAGGTGGCCGGCTCCCCTGCTGCTGTCGAGAAGGCCCGGAGCGCGACCTTCAGCCTCTGACCGGGTGGCCCGCCGCGCGCAGCGCGTCCTTGACTTGGCCAATCGTGAGCTGACCGAAGTGAAAGACGCTGGCAGCCAAGACGGCGTCCGCCCCCGCATCGACAGCCGGCGCAAAGTCCTCGACCGCCCCGGCTCCCCCGCTGGCGATCAGGGGGACGCGGACCGCCGCCCGCACCGCCCGTACCAGCTCCAGGTCGTAGCCCGACTTTGTCCCGTCTGCGTCCATCGAGTTGAGCAGCACCTCGCCGACGCCCAGCTCTTCGCCGCGCGCAGCCCACGCGACGGCGTCGATGCCGGTGCCCCGGCGTCCCCCGTGGGTCGTCACCTCGAAGCCGCTGTCGGTGTCGCCACCCCGGCGGGCGTCCACCGACAAGACGATGCACTGGCTGCCGAACCGCCGGGCGCACTCACTGAGCAGCTCCGGGCGCAACACGGCGGCCGTGTTGATGCCGACCTTGTCGGCCCCGGCGCGCAGGAGCCGGTCCACGTCGTCGGGCTGGCGGACACCGCCGCCGACCGTGAGCGGGATGAAGACCTGCTCAGCCGTCCTGCGCACCACGTCGTAGGTCGTCTCGCGGCTACCGCTGCTCGCTGTGATGTCAAGGAAGACCAGCTCGTCGGCGCCCTCGGCGTCGTAGACACGCGCCATCTCCACCGGGTCACCCGCGTCGACCAGGTCGGTGAAGTTGACGCCTTTCACGACCCGGCCGGCGTCAACGTCAAGACAGGGGACAACACGGACGGCTCTGGGCACGACAGAGGACGCTACCTGCGAGACTGGTGCCCATGAGGCTGGCCGTCTGCTCGTCCAAGGGTGGTGTGGGCAAGACGTCCACGGCAGCCAATCTCGCTGCCGTGCTGGCCACCCGAGGACGGACGCTCGCTGTCGACGCCGATCCTCAGGACAGCCTTGGGCGTGCCTTCGGAGTGGTGGCCGGCCATGACGACTCGCTCGCCGGCCTGCTGGAACACCCGACCGCCGACGTGCGCGCAGTCCTGCGACGCGAGGTCGCACCCGGCCTGGACCTCCTCCCGTCGCACCCCACCCTGGAGGCTGTCGGCGTCGCCCTGGCGTCGCAGGGCGGGCTCGTCTCCTCGGTGCGCCGGGTCCTT
>JANLPD010000526.1:0-5371 GCA_031367045.1 Frankiales bacterium
GGCCGACCACCCGAACCACCGTCGTACCGCCAAGAAGGTGAGCCGGGCCTCGTCCTCCCCGGGCAGGACGGCCAGCTCCACGCCGGTCTTTTCGCGCACCGCAGCGAGCACCTCGGCCGAGTCGGTGGCGTCGCGGACGGCGGAGGTCGCAAAGGCGACGAGGTCCTCGACGCCCTCCTCATCGGCGGCCTGCCGGGCCTCAGCGACCGCCTCGATGAGCGTCGTGGTGCCGTCCGGTCCAAGCGATCCGTCGACTCGCAGCAACTCGGCCAGTCGGAGCTCGCTCTTGTGGCTGCGGACCGGGTCCGGGTGCCCTCCTTGGTGCGCGTCGACCACGAGCAGGTGCACGGTGTTGGAACCCACGTCGAGCACACCGAGGCGCATGGGCAGCACGCTAGCCTCGCGCGGGTGAAGGTGACCCTTGGCATGCCGTCCACCCGGGAGGTGGCGGTGGACTTTCCGCGCGAGTGGGTTGAGTTCACCGACCCGGCCGATGCCGGGCAGGTCATCCGCGGCGACCTCACCTGGCTGCTGTCCAACTGGACGTGCATCTACGGCAACGGCTGCCAGGGCGTCGTCGAGGGGCGCGCGGACGACGGCTGCTGCAGCCACGGCGCCTTCTACGCCGACGACGAGGACGAGGCGCGGGTGGCCGGGTTTGCCGCGCTGCTCAACAGCAAGGACTGGCAGTACGCCGGGACCGGGCGCAAGAAGGGCATCACAGAAGTCGACGAGCTCGAGGGCGAGCCGGCCCGCAAGACCCGCCGGGTCGCCGGCGGCTGCGTCTTTTTGAACCGTCCTGGCTTCGCCAGTGGCGCGGGCTGCGCGCTGCACGCCCTCGCGCTGCGGATCGGCAAGCACCCGCTCCAGACCAAGCCCGACGTCTGTTGGCAGCTGCCGGTGCGCCGGACCCAGGAGTGGGTGGACCGGCCCGACGAGACCCGCGTGCTAGTCACGACGATCGGCGAGTTCGACCGCCGGGGCTGGGGTCCGGGCGGCGCCGACCTGCACTGGTGGTGCACGTCCTCACCGGCCGCCCACGTCGGCGCCGAGCCCCTCTACCTGTCCTACGGCCCCGAGCTGGCCGCGCTGATCGGAGCTCGGGCGTACGACGAGCTCGCCCGCCTATGCGCCCTACGGGCCGCCGGGACGCTGGTCGCCCACCCCGCAACCCTCGCCGCCCAGTAGCCCCTGCCCCCCTGCCTCCCCCCCCTTTCCGGGACGTCCGCTCGACACGCCGTGAGGCGGGACCACTTCGGCGGACGTAACGGGGGAACGGGGGTCAGGCTTCGAACTTGTAGCCGAGGCCGCGCACGGTGATCAGGTGCTGGGGGTTGCCCGGGTCGGGCTCGACCTTGGCGCGCAGGCGCTTCACGTGGACGTCGAGGGTCTTGGTGTCACCGACATAGTCCGCGCCCCAGACGCGGTCGATGAGCTGCCCGCGGGTAAGGACGCGGCCCGCGTTGCGCAGCAACAGCTCCAGCAGCTCGAACTCCTTGAGCGGCAGCTGGACCAGGCCGCCGTCGACGGTGACGACGTGGCGGTCGACATCCATCCGGACCGGCCCGGACTGCAGGGCGGCCGACGCCACGTCCTCGGTCTCCGAGCCACGGCGCAGGACGGCGCGGACCCTGGCGACCAGCTCTCGCGAGCTGAACGGCTTGGTGACGTAGTCGTCGGCGCCGAGCTCGAGACCGACGACCTTGTCGATCTCGCTGTCCCGCGCAGTCAGCATGATCACCGGGACGGAGGACTTGGCGCGCAGTGCGCGACAAACCTCGGTCCCCGACAACCCGGGGAGCATCAGGTCGAGCAGCACGATGTCGGCGCCCCCCCGGTCGAACTCGACGAGCGCCTCGTTGCCGTTCGCGGCGACCGCGACCTCGAAGCCCTCCTGCTTGAGCAGGTAGGACAGCGGGTCCGAGATGGACTCCTCGTCCTCGACAACCAGCACGCGGGTCACGCAGTCTCCTTGACGGGGTGGGCGGGGGACGCAGGTGCCGCGTCTTCCTCGGAGGGGATAGGGGTCGCTGAGGGCAGCCGGACGGTGAAGGTGGAGCCCGAGCCCTCGACGCTCCAGACGCTCACCTCTCCGCCGTGGTTGGTCGCGACGTGCTTGACGATGGCCAGGCCCAGCCCGGTGCCGCCGGTGGCTCGCGACCGCGCCGGGTCAGCCCGGTAGAAGCGCTCGAAAACCCGCTCGAGGTCCTTCTCCGCGATGCCGATCCCCTGGTCGGTCACCGAAATCTCGATGGCGCTGTCCCGGGTGCGGACCGCGACGGCGACCCTCGTGCGGTCCGGGCTGTAGGCGACGGCGTTGTCGAGCAGGTTGCCGACTGCCGTCACCAGCTGGCTCTCGCTGCCGTTCACCTGCCGGCCGCGGTCACCACCACGCACCACGGTGATGCCACGGGCGGCGGCGGCGGTGCGCGTGCGGTCGACGGCCTCGGCGACCACCTGATCGACAGAAACGAGGGTCCCCTCGGGCAGCGGGTCGGCGCCCTGCAGCCGGGACAGGTCGATGAGCTCCTGCACGAGCCTGGCGAGCCGCCCGGCCTCGCGCTGGGCACGGCCCGCGAAGCGGCGCACGGCGGCCGGGTCATCACTGGCGTCGAGCATCGCCTCGGCCAGTAGGCTCATCGCGCCGACCGGCGTCTTGAGCTCATGGCTCACGTTGGCGACGAAGTCCTTGCGGACGGCTTCGACGCGACGCGCCTCGGTGACGTCCTCGAGCAGGACGGCAACCGTCCCGTCCCCGACAGGAGCCAAGCGGGCCCGAAAGACCTCGGGTCCCCTGCCCCGTCGGGAGACCGGGGCCTGCAGCTCGGTCTCCTGACGCAGCCCGGTGCGGCGGGTGTCGCCGACGAGGCGGCGCAGCTGCGGGAGGGCGGCGAGGACACCGCCGCTGACCATGCCGAGGTCGCGCGCGGCGCGGTTGGCGAGCAGGACCTCCTGCGCGACGTTGACGACAATGACGGCAACCGGCAGGGCCTCCAGAACAGCGCGGGCGCCGGGGACGAGGTGGTCCTCACCTATCGGCGCGGGCTCCGCAGCCGAGGCCGATTGCACGGCCGACGCCGAGGCCGACGAGCGGCGGCGCACCAGCGCGGCGCCCGCGGCAGCGCCGACACCGAGGCCCACGACGAGGCCGGTCACACTTGCGAGCACACCGACGAGGACCGTCACACGGGCAAGCCTAGGAGCGACGCTCCCGCCCGGGAGCTGCGCCGAGCCTGCAGTAGGGCAGATGTTCATCCGGCGTACGCCGGAACGTCACGCCGGGACGCCCAGCGATACGCGGAAACCGGGCCGTCCTAGGCAGTCAGCACTACCCTTGCGCCATGCGCGACGCCTACCACGACGACCTCGACGCCATCTCGACCTCGCTGGTGGAGATGGCCAACCTTGCCGGCTCCGCGATGAGCCGGGCGACCACTGCGCTGCTGGACGCCGACCTGACGCTGGCCGAGATGGTCATCACCGCCGACGACCTCATCGACGAGCTCTACCGCGAGAGCGAGGCCAAGGCCTTCGACCTGCTGGCCCGTCAGCAGCCGGTGGCGAGCGACCTGCGCATCATCGTCACATCGCTGCGGATGGTTGCTGACCTGGAGCGGATGGGCGACCTGGCCCTGCACGTGGCCAAGATTGCTCGTCGCCGCTACCCCAGCTCGGCCGTCCCGCCGGAGCTGCGTTCGACGGTTCTGGAGATGGGCCACACCGCCGAGGAGATCGTCGCCAAGGCCGGAAGTGTCATCGCCAGCCGTGACCTTGAGATGGCGGTCGAGCTCGAGCGCGACGACGACGTCATGGACGCCCTGCACCGCGACCTTTTCACGGCACTGCTCAGTGACACCTGGGAACACGGCATCGAGGCTGCGATCGACATCACCCTGGCCGGTCGCTACTACGAGCGGTTCGCCGACCACGCTGTCTCGGTTGCCCGCCGGGTGGTCTACCTCGTCACCGGGGAGCGGGTCGACGCCAGCTCCTGAGTGGCTGGAGCGGATGCACACGCAGAAGGCGGGTGCCAGATACACGCCAGCCCGAAGACACCAGGCATCAGCGGCCCTGGTTCGCGACCGCCTCGGCTGCGGCCGCAGCGGCTTGCGGGTCCAGGTAGGTGCCGCCGGCAGTGATCGGCGCCAGGTCGTCGTCGAGGTCGTAGCGCAGCGGCTGGCCGGTCGGGACGTTCAGCCCGACGACCTGCTCGCGGTTCAGCCCGTCCAGGTGCATGACCAGCCCGCGCAGCGAGTTGCCGTGGGCGACGACCAGGACCGTCTGGCCCGCAAGCAGGTCGGGCACAATCGCGTCGTACCAGTACGGCAGGAGCCGCTCGACCACGTCCTGCAAGCACTCCGTGCGCGGGATCAGGTCACGCGCCAGAAGTGCGTAGCGCTCGTCGGCTGACACGTCCCACTCCGTGCCGAGCTCGATCGGCGGGGGCGGGGTGTCGTAGGACCTGCGCCACTGGAGGAACGCCTCCTCGCCGTACGTCTGCAGGGTCTGCTTCTTGTCCTTGCCCTGCAGTGCGCCGTAGTGCCGCTCGTTGAGCCGCCAGTGCCGCTTGACCGGGATCCAACTGCGCCCGGCCGCGTCAAGGGCGAGGTTGGCGGTGCGGATCGCGCGGGTCAGCAGCGAGGTGTGCACCACGGTCGGCAGCAGCCCCGACTCGCGCAGCTGCCGCCCGCCAAGGCGGGCCTGCTCCTCGCCGAGCTCGGTGAGGTCGACATCGACCCAGCCGGTGAACAGGTTCTTGTTGTTCCATTCGCTCTCGCCGTGGCGGAGCAGTACCAGCGTTGCCATGGAGCGAGTGTTCCAGGTAGGTAGTGCGTGCTGGACACCTCCCTGAAAGAGCAGCAGGCCAGGTTCCCCGGACCATGCGCCGACTTGCCGAGTTCGTGCTCCGCCACAAGGCCTAGGTCGTCGTGACCTGGGTGTTCCTGCTCCTGGCGAAGGGTGCCACGGGTGACCAAACGGCTCGTCATCACTTCAGCCGGCCCGGACAGCCGGGCTCGCGGGCCGGGCTCGCGGGCCGGGCTCGCGCACTTCCTGGGCGGCCGAGACAGTTTTGACCAGCAAAACGGTCGCTGTCACCAAGGAAGTCGCCGATCGGCGGTCGTCGCCACCCAGGAAGTCACCGGTCAGTCCGCGCCGCCCGCGCCTGAGGTCAGCGGTCGGGGTCGGCGAACCGCGCGAAGGCCGCGAGGTTGGCCGTGGATTCGCCGTTCTTCTGCCGCCAGGCCCACTCCCGCCGGATCGAGGAGGCGAAGCCGATCTCGAGCAGGGGGTTGAACGACTCATCGGAGTACTGCAGGACGCAGCCCAGGACGCGGTCCATCTCGGCAGCGCTGATGCCGGCGAGCGGCAG
>JANLPD010000540.1:0-1728 GCA_031367045.1 Frankiales bacterium
TATGGGTCCTGGAACACGATCTGCAGTTCCCGCCGCCGCCGCCGCAAGTCGGCCCGGCCCAGGCCCAGCAGATCGAGACCGTCGAAGCTGATCGCCCCCGCCGACGGTTCCGTGAGGCGCAGCAGCATCCGCCCGGTGGTGGACTTGCCGCAGCCGGACTCGCCGACCAAGGCCAGGGTCTCCCCGGGGGCTACATCGAATGACACCCCGTCCACCGCTTTGACCTGCCCAATCGTGCGCACGCCGAGCGGTCCACCGGTGATCGGGAAGTGCTTGGCCAAACCGCGCACGGAGAGGAGGGGGACAGTCATATCAACGCCCAACAGGCCGCCAGCGTGCCCTCGCCCGTGCTGACCAGTGGCGGTTCCCGGTCCCTGCAGACGTCGCGCACCAAGGCGCAGCGCGGGTTGAAGCGGCAACCGCCTGGCATGGCGTGGGCGGGTGGCACGGTGCCCTCGATGGTGCGCAGGCGGTGCTCCCGCGTCTCGAGCGACGGAACGGAACGCAACAAGCCGCGCGTGTAGGGGTGCTGGGGCGCGGCGAACAGCCGGCGGACGGGGGCGTGCTCAACCAGCTTGCCCGCGTACATCACCACCACGTCGTCCACCAGATCGGCTATCACGCCGAGGTCATGCGTGATCAGGATGATGCCGGTGCCCAGCTCTCCTTGCAGACGACGCAACAGTTCCAGGATCTGCGCCTGAATGGTCACATCCAAAGCGGTGGTCGGCTCGTCGGCGATCAGCAGCTTCGGGTCGCAGGCCAGCGCCATGCCGATCACCGCGCGCTGGCGCATGCCGCCAGAGAGTTGGTGCGGGTACGCGCGGGCTACCCGGTCGGGATCGGGGATGCCGACGCGTTTCAGCATCTCCACCGCCCGGAGCCACGCGGCGTTGCGCCCATCCCGGCGGTGCAGACGGACGGCCTCGGCGATTTGTTCCCCCACGGTGAACACCGGGTTCAAGGTGGTCATGGGGTCCTGATAGATCATCGCGATCTGGTTGCCACGGAGGGCGCGCAGACGCTCCGGGTCCATGGCGGCAACATCCTCGCCGTCGAACCGGATGCTGCCGGCAACGATACGCGCGGGAGGGTCGGGGATCAGCCGCATCAGGGACAGCGCCATCATGGTCTTGCCGCAGCCGGATTCCCCAACGATGCCCAGGCTTCGCCCGGCTTCGAGCGAAAAACTCACGCCATCCACCGCGCGGACCAAGCCGCGGCTGGTGAACAGGTGCACCCGCAGGTCGGTGACCTCCAGCAGGCTCATGTATCGATCTCGGGGTCGAGCATGTCGCGCAGCGCGTCGCCCACCATGTTGAAGGCCAGCACCGCCAGGGTGATCGCCGCGCCGCCGAAGGCCGCGGGCCAGGGGTCGCCAACCAGGTCGCTCATGCCGTCGCGGATCATATTGCCCCAGCTTGGCGCGGGCGGTTGCGCACCGAGACCGAGGAAGGACAACGCCGCCTCCAGCCTGATCGCGGTGGCGATCCATAGCGACAGCGCCACCACCAGAGGGCCGGCGATATTGGGCAGGATGTGATGCAGCATGATCGAAAGCGTGCCCCGCCCGGCGGCGATCGAGGCATCGATGAACGGCTCCCGCCGCACGACCTGCGTGGCGGAACGCGAGAGGCGCACAAAGCGGGGAAACAACGCCACGGCGATGGCGATCACCGCGCTCTGAAAGCTGGGCCCCAGCGCCGCGGCAATCATCACCCCCAGCAG
>JANLPD010000224.1:0-3681 GCA_031367045.1 Frankiales bacterium
GCAGGTCGTCGACCGGCCGTCCGTCAAGGGCTTCCTCGTCGAACACGTGCGGATTTTGGGCAATGGCCTGAGGTCGGCGGCAACGTGGCCGGTCGGCTGACAACTAATCGAGCAGCCCAGGCCAGTGGCGCTTGGTTTAGACTGCTTTTCGGAATGTTCAGCACCGGCCTGGCCTGGCTCATCGTCTTGCTCGGGAGCACCGCGGTTGAGGCCTTGCGATGGGGCATCCCTGGCCCGAGGGGGGTTCGGTGATAGATGCAAGGGGCTGGCGGACGTATGTCGCCGTGTTCCACACCGAGCGGGCCGGGATTGCCGAGGACGTTCTGGAGCATGCACTCGACGTCGACGGACTCACGGCCTACGACTGGGCAGCCCAGCCGGTACCCCCCGGCTCACTCGTGCTGGACCTTGCGTGCGGCAGCTCGCCCATGCACTCGCGGCTCGGGGCGCTCAGGTACCTCGGGTTGGACCTGTCGCCGGCCGAGCTCGCCCTTGCTTCAGCCCGCGCCGTGTCCGTCGCACAGGCCGACGCCGCCCGGCTGCCCCTTGCTGACGGTGTCCTTGACGCGGTCGTGATGTCGATGGCGCTGATGCTCGTTCCCCTGCCGACTACCCTTGCCGAGGTCACGCGAGTGCTTCGCCCAGGAGGCGTGTTTGTCGCGACTGTCCCTACCAGCCGGCCTCTCCCCAGGTCCGACTGGATCCGCTACGCCCGGCTGTGCTGGGCGCTGCGAAACCAAGGCCTGACCTACCCCAACGACCAGGCGCTCGCCGTGCCGGGGCCGGTGTTCGCCGCGGCCAGCATGACGTTGAGGTCAGACGAGGCCAGAGCCTTCCGGTTCGACGTGTCAACCCAGCACGACGCCGACCAGTTGCTTGCATCGCTGTACCTGCCGGACGTCCAGCCGGACCGCATGGACGCCGGAAGGCGCGTCGTACGCCGCTGGGTTGGCTCTCACGTGACAACGCCCATCCGTCGCCTCGTCGCCACGGTGTAGCCGCTCATCGGTTCGACCCCGAAAAGGGGGCGCGCCGCAGACAAACGCTGCGCATCCCGCCTGACCGAAGACCGTGGGCAACGCGCACAGACTGAGCCAGGAAAGCTTCGGGCTGGAAAACTGGAACTTTGACTCGTACGCGTGCGACCAACAACGCCGTTACCCGGACAGCGCCGGCCACGTAGGCAGTGCCGGCCTGTGCCTCTCAGCGCCAGTCAAGCTCCCCGGGCCAGGCAGCGAAGGCGGTCATTGGCCTTGATGATGATCAAAGCCCTGACCTTGCGTTCTTTGTAGCAGGGGTAGGAATCCAACTTTCGGCCGCTGGGTTATCAGCTGCTCACAATCCTCAAAATAGGATCCGGATGAGCCCCGGCGGACGGTCACGGACCCCATCTGCGCGGGCCACCGACCCGTTGCGTCCGCCGGGGGCTCCGGGGTCGCGCGTGACAACCCGGGCGGGCCTGTTGACAAACTGCTGACAAACGATTTTGCCCGCAGCTGGGTGTTCGCCCAGGTCGCCGCACACCTCTTCAGGTAGGATTTTCCACAGATCGCTCCGCCGGCGGCTGACCCCGGCGGTGATGACCACAGGCCTGGGGACGAGAGCGGCTGCGATGGCATGGGTGCGGGAACGGGTCAACTACAAGGCGGCCCGCGCTATCTGGCCGGGTTCCGCGACCTGGCCAGCCAGCCACGCCCCGCCGGGGTGTTCAGCAGGTGCCAGGACACGATACGCGCCGCGACCCAGGCCGAGATGCAGGTCGGGAAGGAGCCCACGCTGGAGCGAAGGTACGACAACTCAGATGCGCCGAGAAGGAGACCCCATGACAGACCCCATCTACCCTGCGATCACGCCAGAGCTGGCGGCCCGCCGCAAGGAGCTCGCACCTGAGATCCATCAGGCATTCGAGGAGTTCAGCCGCAAGGTCTTCGCCGAGGGCGCACTGCCGGGGAAGACCAAGCAGCTCATCGCCGTCGCGGTAGCGCACGTGACCCAGTGCCCGTACTGCATCGACGGGCATACCCGACTGGCTCAGCGCAAAGGAGCCAGCCCAGAGGAGATCATGGAGGCGATCTGGGTGGCCGCCGAGATGCGCGCGGGCGGCGCCTACGCGCACTCGACCCTTGCCCTGCATGCCCTGGACCACCAGCCGCGCTAGCAGTGCCAGCCCCGCCCGGCCGCGACGCAACGGGTCCGGCGCGTCCGCTCTGCCGAACAGGCACGCCCTCGACTCGGACGCGCACGGCTGGGCGCCTCGGCATGCACGTCACCCGTCGGGACCTCGGTCTCCCGTGCCGTGGCCGCCGCGGTAGCGTCCAGAACCGGTATCGAACTACGTGCGAGACGAGGTGGTCGCGCTGACCACCGCCAGCGGTCCCCGCGGATGAGCAGTTGCGACGTGGGTATGCGCCAGTCCCCGGTGAGAGCAGCGGTGGCCACCCTCAACCCGGGCTACTTCGCCCTGGTGATGGCAACCGGCATGGTCTCGATCGGCGTGCGCAACCAAGACCGGACCACGGTGTCCGAGGCCCTGCTGTGGGTTGCCCTTGCCGGCTACGGCGTCCTCGTCGTCCTGACCGGCTGGCGAGCGGTCGCCTTCCCTGCGCGGCTGCGAGCTGACTTCGCCGACCCGAGGCGCGGTTTCGGGTTCTTCACGTTCGTCGCCGGCACCGACGTGCTCGGCGCCCGGCTCGCTCTGGACGGCCACCACCGCATCGCACTGGTTCTGCTCGCCGTCGGCTTTCTCGGCTGGATCGTCCTCGGCTATGTCGTGCCGTGGACCGCTGTGCTCGGCCGCGTCGACCGGCCGGTGATTGCGGACGCGAACGGCACCTGGTTCATCTGGGCGGTCGCCAGCCAATCGGTCGCCGTGCTCGCCGCCGCACTCGAACCGACGTTCAGTACCGGGCGCCGCGAGCTCGCGCTGCTCGCTGTCTTCTCCTGGTCAGTCGGCGTGTTCCTCTACGCCGCCACCGGGATCTTTGTTGCCGCCCGGCTGCTCCTCTACCCGCTCGCCCCAGCCGACCTGACCCCGCCGTACTGGGTGGCGATGGGCGCCACCGCGATCACCGTTCTCGCCGGAGCCCAGATCGTTCAGATGGCCGACGCACCGATGGTCACCGCCACCCGCGGGCTGGTAGCAGGCGCCTCCGTCGTGTTCTGGGCCTTCGGCACCTGGCTGATCCCGCCTCTGGTCGCCGCGGGCTGGTGGCGCCACGTCACGCACCGCATTCCGCTGCGCTACGAAGCCACCTGGTGGAGCATCGTGTTCCCCCTCGCCATGTACGGGGTCGCCGGGCACTACCTCGGCAACGCCGACCGCCTGCCCATCGTGGCCGCTATCGGTCACGGCGAGTTCTGGGTTGCCCTCATTGCGTGGGGGTTGACGTTCACCGGTCTGCTGCAGCATCTCCGGCACACGCTGAGTCGCCGAGGGTGAGCTCACGGCCTCCGGCGAAGCGGAGGATGGTGCGGGGCCGGGCGAGGCGGAAGACCGCGATGGCCCTCAGCGCGTCGTTCGCCGACATCACCGGCAGGTCACCGAACGGCGTACCCGGTCGGGGGTTGAGGAAGTTCAGCGGCACTTCGTCGGGCTCCAGCGCAGCGAGCTGGGCAGCGAACTCGGCCCGCTGCTCGAGGGTCTCGCCCATGCCGAGGATGCCGCCGCAGCAGACTTCCATA
>JANLPD010000667.1:0-3334 GCA_031367045.1 Frankiales bacterium
TGCCGACAACGTCGCCAAGGTTGCGGAAGTCGCTGCCGTGGTCGCAGTCGTAGCAACCGTTGCTGTCGTCGCAGCCCCAATTCTCCTGCCCGCTGGCGCAATCACAGCCGGGCTCACCCTATACGCTGCCGACGTCGCAACAGTTGCCATCTACACGGCCACTGTCGCTGACTCGTACGTCGCTGTCGGGACCTGCGCCGACAACTTCAACTCCGGCAACTGCAGTCGCGCCGTGGCAAGCGCCGCGTTCGATTACGCAAGCTTAGGCATTGTGAAGGGCCTGGCCGCAACGCCGTTCCCTGGGCGCGTGGCGGCGCGAGGAGCCGAGCTCCTGGCAAACAAGGCCAACGCGGGGCTGGCGATCGGTGCGCTCGGGCTAAGTCGCTTGTATGCGCTCGCCAACGACTGTGGAGGCGAAGACTCATGACACGAGGGTCACACTCTGTTCCGTTCAACCTGTTCGCGTTGGCGGTCGCGCTGATGATCGGTGGATTGGCCGCTCGACCAAACGCCCGTCAGCGAGGGAATCCCCGGCTAAGGACCGCTACATTTCTTTGGAAGTTCTCGATGGTCGCGGCGCCGTGTTGCCTCGCGGTGGCCACGGTGTGGGAGGTTGTCGATCAACTGGCGTAGCGGCAGATGGCGAACCGCCCAAAGCCAGCGTTCGAGCGGCTTAACTGGAGCTCCAGCGACGCCGCAAGGCTGTGGCTCTGTCCGGGACCGTCGGCCGAGCGGGTGTCGCACGGCACGTCCTGACGATCGCTGAGACACTGATCGGCATGCCAGGCCAGCAGACAGCGCAACGCAGCGTTCGCGTTGCAGACTGCCCGGCCCGCGCGAGGCCTCCTGCCCGCGCGCACCCGAGCCGTTCCGCCCAACGGCGCAGAACCGCACCCGACCTTCGCCGACCGGTCACCCGCCCACGACCGGTCGCCGAGCAGCATCACCGCAGGTCACGCCCCGAAGAACATGTCGCCTCGGGTCGCGGGTTCGTCGGAGGTCGCGATTCCTCACCCGAGACCCCCTCGAAGCCCAAACCCGTAGCCCCTACGGGTACGTCAACAACGACCCCCTCAACGGCACCGACCCGAGCGGACTGTGCGGCCACTGGTACGACGTCACATGCCAGGTCGGATCGGCAGCCACGGCCGTTGACAGCGCCGTCAACTCCGCACTGCCGGTAGTCCACGCCGTCGCGAACGGGGTTGCGCTTGTCGCGTCCGCATGCGCAGTGGTGACATCTGAGACCGTAGTCGGAGGCGTGACCTGTGGAGCGGTCGCCCTCGCCGCCGGCGGTGTTAGCGCGGCGACCGGTGGCATCCTCTACGCGGAAGGTCGTGAGTCGGGCGTAGGCCTGACGCTGGACGTGGGTGGGCTGGGATTGTCGGGCGTTGGATCTCTAGCCGAGATGGGTGCCTCAGCAGCCAAAGCCGCGGGTGCCGCAGTCGATACGGCGTCCTTTTTGGGTCGCGCCAGCAGCGAACTCTGGGGCGCGACAGCGGACGGACTGGCCTTCGTTTCTCGCGGCTTGTCAGTCGAAGGGTTCGGATTCGGCCTCTACGGGAGCCTCTGTAACCCGTGAGACCAATACACGTCTGACAACCACCTACTCCCGCTCACGAAGGTGGCGTGCTGCATGCCTGAGGCGCACGCTTCGGTGCGTCAGGAACAGCAAGGGTTCGGTGCCGTCGTCCGGACTGAGACGGATGATCACGTCGAGGAGGGCCGACCCGGCTTCAAAGCCGATCTTCGCCTTCGCGAGGCTGACTCCAACGACCACTGCTCCGTGCCGTTCTGAATGATGACTCGGAGTCCAGATCGCCTTGTCGTCGCTCAGCGAGAGTTGTCCTGGAAGTCGGTGCCCCGGCGTGAGGAAGTCAGCCGAGGCACTCCAAACTGCACCCTCGGCCGTCGGCCCCTTGGACCTGAGCGCCAGCGGGATGACCAGAATCGCGAGCACGGTGGCCAGGACCGCCCATCGCCATCCAACCGCGCGCGAAAGGGCGAGGAAGAAGCTGCCCAAGGCGAGCAATCTCATGACAAGCGTGGACCGGTTCGTCAGCGAGCGCGACCTGATGGGCTTCACACGATGATTATCGCGCCCTCTGCGCGGCCTCGGGGCGGCGACTCAACAAGCCGCGCGGGTCCGGCACACGCCGAGCGTGGTCGTCAGCGGCTTCTCGACCAGCGGCTTCTCGACGGTCGGGTCGACGGACACCGCGTGTCGCATCGCCTGCTACCGGAGTTGTGACGGCGGCCGTCGTCGTGGTGTGTGAGGCGCTTCTTTACGACTATCAAGGGCCGCTGGCTGCCGCCTGCGGCGGCCGTCCTAGCCCGGGGTTTTCACGTCGCTTGGGCGACACGGGCTCCGACAGCGCGAAAGTGCCTTCGCTGTAATGGAAAATGGGCTTGTCGAGAGTCCATATCCGCCCTGCAGTGAGGCACTTCGCAAGTGAAGAGTACGACGAGACCTCCCCGAGCCCGCGTGACGACCGACGGTGCCGGGATCGTGTCGCACGCCGGCGCGGTCCTGCTCCGCGAGCTCGCTGATCAATCGGGCCTCACCCGGGGCTGGACTGAGGCGCTGCTCGGCACCTACAAGGGCCAACCGATCCACCCGCCGGGTCGGGTCCTGACCGACCTGGCGGTCACCCTCGCCGACGGCGGGGACTGCCTGGCCGACCTCGCCGCGCTGCGTGACCAGGGCGCGCTGTTCGGGGCGGTCGCCTCGCACCCGACCGCTTACCGGGTCCTGGACCGCGTCGGCGAGCGTGAGCTCGCCACCTTGCGGACAGCGCGGGCGGACGCCAGGGCCCGGGTCTGGGCCGCCGGCGGCGGTCCCAGCCTGAACGACGAGCAGGGCAACAGGCTCGGCTTGGTGCTCGATGTCGATGCCAGCCTGCTGACCGCGCACAGCGAGAAGGAAGGCGCCGCCCGACCTACAAACGTGGGTTCGGGTTCCACCCCCTGCTGGTCTTCCTGGACCGCCCTGAGGTCTCCGGCGGTGAGGCCCTGGCCGCGATCCTGCGGCCCGGCTCGAACACCGCCGCGGATCACCTGACCGTGCTGAACCTCGCGCTCGCGCAGCTCCTCGAACGCTGCCGCCCGACCCCGGGGGTCCCGGGCGGTCCGGAAGTGCTGATCCGCTCCGACAGCGCCGGAGCCACCCACGCGTTCCTGACCGGGTGTCGGGAACGTGGGGTCCGGTACTCCGTCGGACTGCCGGTCGATCAGCACATCCAGGACGCGATCAAGCTCGTCCCGCAGGAGGCCTGGATCCCGGCGATCCGGGCCGACGGCCAGCAACGGGACAACGGGGAGCTCGTTGAACTCA
>JANLPD010000226.1:0-4632 GCA_031367045.1 Frankiales bacterium
CCGAGCCGACGGCAAGCTTTTGGTCCATCGCCGGGTGGCTGTGCCGGGCGACGTGCTTGGCGGCATGGGCGACCGCGTCGGGCAGCTCGCTGAACACGTGTCCTCGGGCGAGCACCGGTGCAAGCGTGCCGACCGCCGTGAGCAGCCGAGTGTGCTCGGGGCTGGCGCCCTTCATGAGCACAGTGATGCCTCGGTCTGCGAGCTGTTCGACTATCTCGCCGAGAGCCCGGGCGCCGGTGGCGTCGAGCATCGCCACCGAGCTCATTCGCAGGATGACGACCCGCACGTCGGCGATGGCGGTCAGCTCGGATAGGAACCGGGCGGAGGCGCCGAAGAACAGCGGGCCGTCCAGACGGTAGGTGAGCACGTGCGAGGCGAGCAGCGCGTGCTCGGCGTCGCTGTCGATTCCGTCGGAGCTCAGCGGCTCGACCACGGCCTTTGCGGTCCTGGCCAGGTGCGCGAACGCCAGTGCGACGGCAACGGCCAGGCCGGCCTCGACAGCCTTGATGAGATCGAAGCCGATCGTGCCGACTGCGGTGATCACGAACACCAAGGCATCGCTTCGGGTGGAGGACAGCACGGCCCGGACGTTGTGCCGCTCGACCATACGATAGGCGGTGACCAGCAGCACCCCGGCGAGTGCGACCAAGGGGATGCGGCCTACCAGCCCCGACGCGGCATAGATGATGACCGCGAGCACGAGCGAGTGCGTGAGGGCGGCGACGCGGGTGTGAGCGCCCGCTCGTGCGTTGACGGCGGTGCGGGCGATCGCGCCCGTGCCGGGCATCCCTCCGCATAGGCCGGCGGCGATGTTGGCCAGACCCTGACCGAAAAGCTCCCGGTCGGGGTCGTGCCGAGGCGCGTCGCTCATGCCGTCAGCGACCCGCGCGGACAGCAGGCTCTCCAGCCCCGCGAGGAACGCGACGATCACGGCCGGGCCCAGCAAGCCACCCACGCTGCCTAGGGCGGGCAGTGCCGGGATGGGCAGCCCGGACGGGAGCGGACCGATGCGGGCCACGTCCACCCTGGTCAACTCGGCGAGGACGGTGACCGTGATGACCGCGAGCAGGCTCGCGGGCACGGCGCGGTGCAGCTTGGGCAACGCTGCGGTGAGGACCACGGACAGAGCCAGCAGGCTCAGGACCGACCAGTGTGGATCTCGCGCGAACTCACCGACCGCCAGCACCGCTGCGCCGGCCGCATTCTCGACGTGTGGCGCGCGAACCCCGAGCGCACTCGGGACCTGCTGGGCGGCGATCACGACGGCGATGCCGACCGTGAAGCCTTCGACCAGCGGCCAGGGGATGTAGGCCAGCAGCCGACCCAGGCGCAGCATGGCTCCCGTCACAACGACCAGTCCGGCCAGGACTGCGACCGGGTACACCACAGAGGGGCCGCGCTGGGAGACCAGGGGGACCAGCACGACAGTCATCGCGCCGGTCGGGCCGGACACCTGCAGGTGCGAACCGCCGAACAAGGCAGCGACTGCCCCGGCGATCACGGCGGTCACCAGGCCCGGCGCGGCACCGACACCGGTCGCGACACCGAACGCCAGAGCGAGCGGCAGTGCGACGATCCCGACGGTCACACCCGCGGCCACATCGCGCGGCCAGGACCTGTGCAAGCCGGCGTAGTCGCTCCGCCGCGGCAGCAGCGCAAACCCGGTCACCGGGCTCGCCGCGGCAGCCGACTGGGTCGGAGTGCGCCAGCTCACGTCGCAGCCCGAGCGGAGTCCGCTAGCGACACGGCGTCGTCCGCGCCGTCGAGCGCGGCTAGCAGCTCCTGCCCCTGACGCAAGTTCTTGCTGAGCATCCGGCGGGCAACCGCCAGCAGCTCCGCTGTCTGCGGGTCGCGAAGCGAACAAAACACCGTGCTCTTGACCCGACGACTGTCGACGATCCCGGCGCGCCGAAGCACTGTGACCTGCTGCGACAGGTGCGACAGCTCCAGCCCGGCCTGCTCGGCCAGCTCACCGATCGTGTGCTCACGCTCGGCCAACAGCTCCAGGACCCGCACCCGCGCGGGATGTGCGAGCGCCTTGAACAGATCTGCCTTGGCGTCGGCAATTGGTCTCCCGGCAGTGAACGGCATGGCTTCATTGTCGAGTGGTTTGACAGAACCAACAAGTCACCCCACGCGTGAGGCTTGTCACCGCGAGGCAGTTTGGACCGGCAGCACGCCGGGCGCCAAAAGATGCTTGCCAAAGTTACTGATGGGTAGCATTGTGTTGCTACTCGCGGGTAACAGCCGTGCCCAGCGACCCCTCACCAGGGAGACCTCACAGGCCATGGGTCACTACAAGAGCAATTTGCGCGACCTCGAGTTCAACTTGTTCGAGGTCTTCGGCGCCGACCAGTCGCTGGGCACCGGCCCGTTCGTCAACCTGGACAAGGACAGCGCACACGACCTCCTCAAAGAGGTCGAACGGCTCGCTTCCCACGACCTCGCCGCGTCCTTCGTCGACGGTGACCGCACCCCGCCGGTGTTCGACAAGGAGACCGGCAACGTGTCCCTGCCGGCGTCTTTTTTGAAGAGCTACCAGACCTATCACGACGGTGGCTGGGACAAGATCGACCTGCCGGAGGACCTGGGCGGCATCGGCGCCCCGCCGAGCTTGCGCTGGGCGGCCGCTGAGATGCTGCTCGGTGCCAACCCGGCCCTGTACATGTACGGCGCAGGTGCCGGCTTCGCAAGCATCCTGCACCGCAACGGCAACGCCGACCAGAAGCGCTTCGCGGAGCTGGCGATCGAGCGCGGCTGGGGCGGAACCATGGTGCTGACCGAGCCCGACGCGGGCTCCGACGTCGGCGCCGGACGAGCAGTTGCCAGCCAGCAGCCCGACGGCACCTGGCACATCGAGGGCGTGAAGCGCTTCATCACCAGCGCCGAGTGGGACTGGCCCGAGAACATCTTCCACCTCGTCCTCGCCCGACCGGTCGGTGTCCCGGGCCACGGCGGCCCAGGCACCAAGGGCCTGTCGCTCTTTCTCGTCCCGAAGTTCCAGGTCGATCTCGAGACCGGTGAGATCGGCAAGCGCAACGGCGCCTACGTCACCAACCTCGAGAAGAAGATGGGCCTGAAGGTGTCGTCAACCTGCGAGGTGACCTTTGGCGAGAAGCACCCGGCCGTCGGCACCCTCGTCGGCGACGTGCACAACGGCATCGCGCAGATGTTCCAGGTGATCGAATATGCCCGGATGATGGTCGGCACCAAGGCCATCTCGACCCTGTCGACCGGCTACCTCAACGCCCTTGCGTACGCCAAGATCCGCGTCCAGGGCGCCGATCTCACCCAGATGACCGATAAGGCGGCGCCGCGCGTCACCATCACGCACCACCCAGACGTGCGCCTGATGCTGATGCGCCAGAAGGCCTGGGCCGAGGGCATGCGCGCCCTGGTGATGTACACCGCCTCCATCCAGGACCAGATCGAGATCAGTGCTCACGCCGGCGGCGAGGTAGACGACCGGGCGGTGCGCCTCAACGACCTGTTGCTGCCGATCGTGAAGGGCTACGGGTCGGAGAAGGCCTACGAGCTGCTCGCGACGTCGCTGCAGATCTTCGGCGGCTCCGGCTTCACGCAGGACTACCCGATCGAGCAGTACATCCGCGACGCCAAGATCGACACCCTTTACGAGGGCACCACGACGATCCAGGGCATGGACCTGTTCTTCCGCAAGATCGTGCGCGACCAGGGCCAGGCCCTCGGCGCGCTCACCGCGCAGATCCAGGAGTTCACCAAGGCCGGGAGCGGCACCGAGCTCGCCAAGGAACGCGAGCTGCTCGCCCAGGGCCTTGAGGACCTGCAGGGCATCGTCGGCCACCTGGTCAACGACCTGATGTCCTCCGCCGAGGAGCCCAAGAACGTCTACAAGGTGGGCCTGAACACCACCCGCGTCCTCATGGCGCTAGGTGACGTCGTCATCGGCTGGCTGCTCCTGCGCCAGGCAGCGGTCGCCACGGAAAAGCTGCCCACCGCATCCGACCGCGACAAGCCCTTCTACGCCGGCAAAGTCGCGGCAGCCACCTGGTTCGCCGCCAACGTCCTGCCGGAGCTCACTGCGCAGCGGGCCATCGCCGAGGCGACCGACCTGTCGCTGATGGAGCTCGACGAGGCCGCGTTCTAGCTGGCTGCCCGTCAGCGGCGGGCCGGGTCGCGGCCGAGCCGGACGACCAGCAGCGTCGCCACAACCAACAGCACCAGCCACCGGCTCCGCTCCGCCGGCCAGCCGGCGCTGCCGGGAGTGGCGCGCAGCAGCGAGACCTCGCTGGGCAGTCGGCTGAGCAACGCCATGGTCAGCAGCAGTGCAGGGGCGGGTAGCGCCGCCACCTGCTCGCCCTCTCGGTCCCGGGCGAGCCAGCCCACGACCGCCAGCAGCAGGACAGCGACGGCCGACGTCTGCAGGGTAAGAGCGGCGTAGGGGACACGCTGCCCGCTGACCACAGCGCACGACAGCAGCCAGGCAAGGCCGAGCAGACAGAGCACGACTACGGCACGCCCGCGACGCACCGCAGGCACGCCCACCGGGGTCGGCGCGGTCACGACGGCGCAGCGGTCGTCCCACACCATGGCGAGAGCACCGGCGAGCAGCAGGCCGGTGATGCGCAGCCGCACGATTGCCTGCTCGTCGAT
>JANLPD010000677.1:0-11124 GCA_031367045.1 Frankiales bacterium
GCCAGCGAGGTGAAGCCGTCGGTCCGGGCATGCAGCCCGTCCGCGACGAGGGCCGCCGAGCCGATCTCCCGCCCGACGCTGATCCGGTAACGGGCCACGATCTCGTTGCCGATGAAGCCGATGAAGCCGGCTGCCGCGACCGCGCCGAGGTAGCGGACATCGGCGGGGTGCAGGAGCCGCTGGACGGCCGCGTAGGCGGCGACGAACGAGGACAGCAGGATGAACAGGACGACCGCGATGCCGGCGAGGTCCTCGGCTCGGCCGTAGCCGTAGGTGTAGCGCCGGGTCGGGGCCCGACGGCCGACGCTGAAGGCGATCGCCAGCGGTACGGCGGTCAGCGCGTCAGCCAGGTTGTGGAGGGTGTCCCCGAGCAGGGCGACGGAGCCGGTGAACAGCACCACGACGCCTTGGAGCAGGGCGGTCACGCCGAGCACGACCAGGGAGATGACGAGCGCCCGGGTGCCCTTGGCCGACGACTCCAGTGCGTCGTCCACGGAGTCGGCGGCGTCGTGGCTGTGCGGGGCGACCAGGTCCTTGAGCTTGCCGAGCAAGCCCGTCGGGTGGTCGTGTCCGCCAGACTCCTGGCCGTGCTCGTGGGGGTGGTCGGGCTCGTGAGGGTGGTCGTGAGGGTGGTCGTGAGGGGTGGCCACGAGGGCAGTGTGCCCTGTCGGCTCCGCGCATGGCACTTGCATCATCAGGGGCTGTCCGGTGGACTACGGCCACGCGCCCCGTCGGGGCGGGACGGGAAGGGGTAGCAAGACGTGAGCACGCCCGCGGGTTCCGCGGCACAGCGAGGCCTGGCAGAGAAGCTCGGCATCGAACCCGGCATGGTCGTGCAGGTCGTCGGGAGCGAGGCCGGGGCCCAGCCCGAGGTCGACCGTTCACTGCTCGACGACGTCACCGCCCGCGCCGGCACTGAGCTGATCCTGTCCGACGACTCCGACGACGTGGTGGATGTCGTCCTGCTGTGGTGGCGGGTGGACGACGGCGACCTGGTGGATGCCCTGGTCGACTCCCTCACCAACCTCGGTGACAGCGGTGTCGTGTGGCTGCTGACCCCGAAGGCCGGTCGCGAGGGACATGTCGAGCCGAGCGACATCGACGAGGCCGCCCCGACGGCGGGCCTGTCGAGCACCCGCAGCACGAGTGCCTGCCCGGAGTGGTCGGGCACCCGCCTCGTCTCACCCAAGGCCGCCCGCTCCAAGCCCCGCCGCTGAGCCGCCCTCTTTCCGCGGCGCAGGCGCGTCGCCTGCTCTCTGACGACGGCCGCGCGGCCGTCGCCCTCGCCTCGACGCTCGACCTGTCCCCGCCTGCACGGGTCGCCTCGGCCGAGGCCGTCCGCCATCTCGGAGAGCTCGGGCCGCTTGCGCTCGAGCAGGCGATCCTGCGTCGGCACGCCCTGTCCAAGCACCCAGCGGGCGACCGGATGTGGTGGACCCGCGAGGCGCTGGAGCAGTCCAGCGCCGCTGTGGTTGCGGCCCACCGCACGAGCCGGTACGCCGGGGCGACGCAGCTGCTCGACCTGTGCTGTTCCGTCGGCGGCGACCTGCTCGCCCTGTCTGCGGTCGCCCCTGTCGTGGGCGTTGATCTCGACGAGGCCCGCCTGCTCCTGGCGAGGGCCAACGCCGAGGAGCTCGGCCGCCACGTTTCCCTGCTCAGGGCCGACGTGACGACGCTGGCCCTGCCGGGCGGATCGGACGTGTTCGTCGACCCTGCCCGCCGGGTCGGTGGGCGCCGGACCTTCGACCCGAAGGCCAGCCGGCCGCCGCTGGACCTCGTCTTGTCCTGGCTACCCGCCTTGCGGTCGCTGGGAGTCAAGACGGCGCCCGGCCTGGACTACGACGCGCTGCCGGCCGACGTCGAGGTCGAGCTCGTGTCGTTGCATGGAGACGTGAAAGAGGCGGTCCTCTGGGGCGGCGCTGCCCGTCGCGGCTACCGCAGGACCGCGACGCTGCTCCCGCGCGGCGACGTCATCGCCGACGAGGCGTGCGCACCCCCGCAGGTCCGGCCGCCGGGTGCTTTCCTGCTCGAGCCCGACGGCGCCGTCGTACGCGCTCATCTCGTCGCGCAGGTCGCCGCCCGGATCGACGGTTGGCTGCTCGACGAGACGATCGCCTATCTGTCCGCGGACGCCGTGGTGCCGACACCCTTCGGCCGTTGGTACGCCGTGCAGGAGGTCATGCCGTTCTCCCTGAAGAGCCTGCGCGAGCGCCTGCGGGCGCTGGACGCCGGGCCGCTGGTGGTGAAGAAGCGGGGCACCGCAGTCGAGCCGGAAGAGCTACGGCGCCGGCTAAGGCTGACCGGGAGCCGGGAGGTGACCGTCGTGCTGACGCGCAACGCCGGCCGGCAGGTCGCGATGCTGGTGCAGCCGATCTCCGATTGAGCGGGGACGCCGCACCCGCCGTCACCGGCGGAAGCGACCGAGGATCTTGCCCACCCCGCCGGTGAGCGCAGAGAGCCCGGCGACACCGGTTCGCAGTGCGGCGCCGCCAGGAAGCCCCGGAACCTCGCTGATGAGCGGCGCGAGCCGCATGAGCGACGACATCTGCTGCACGACCAGGCGACGGGACACGAGCAGGCTGGGTAGGGCGGCCCGACCGGCGGAGGCGTCCAGCAGGTCCGCTGCCGACCCGCGCACCCCAGTGCCGGAGAAGGGGGCGGACCCGACCCGCGTGGTGAGCGAGCCGTCAGGGCCGGACGAGAAGGCCCAGCCGCCCTCGGGGGTCTGCGCCGAGACGCTCGCGTGGATGCCGGCTCGCGCGGACAAGGCGCCGGTGACGTCGATGAGCGCGGCGAGCCCGCGGTCGAGCAGGTGGGGGCTGGGGGCGGCCGGGCCGCAGGGCGCCAGGTCCAGGGCATGAACGGCCAGCTCGTAGGCGCTGGCGTGCACCAGCGAAAGCAACGGAAGCGGGCCGAGCGAGGACTGCGCGAACAGGCGACCCACCCGCTCAGGCAGGTCTGAGTCGAAGAAGCTGCTCACCGCATCGCGCGCCCGGGTCAGTGCCTCGAGGACCTCGGCGTCCGAGGCGTCGCGGTGTGCTGCGACGACAGCTGCGTTGACGGTGTCGGTAGCCCGAACCTGGCCGATACCGCCGGCTTCCGCGGAGGCGACCAGCCCGTGCATCGGGGTGCGGTCGTCCCAGGCGCCGAGGTGGACGCAGACGTCACGGCCGGTCCAGCCGGGGAGCCGCGACGGTCTCGCGAGGTCCACCACGGGCACCAGCACCAGAAAGTCGTCCCAGGCTTGGAGGACCTCGCGCCCCAGCTCGTCGGGGTGCAGGTCGGCTAGACCTAGATTGGGCACGCAGGCATCCTGCCCTGACCCGCAGGCAGAGGAGCACACATGGGCAACGCCATCCCGGATGCCCGCGACGAGCAGGAGTACCGCAAGGTCCTGGCTAGCCTGTAGCGGCCGGGTCCCATAGCTCAGCCGGCTAGAGCGCCGCCCTTACAAGGCGGATGTCGCAGGTTCGAGCCCTGCTGGGACCACCCTCGACTTGACGTGAAGATCTTCTCGCTGCGAGTGGCCTGGTCAGCCGCCGCCGATGCGCAGCCAGGCCGAAGTATCGGGCGGCACCCGGTCGCCGTCGAGCCGGCCGCTCGCCAGCAGGACCGTTGCGCCGGCCGGGACAGCCACCGCGAGGCGGGACAGGTTGACCAGACAGGCGAAGTGCGCCGAGCGCTCGAAGAGCAGGACGTCCGGCGGCGCGTCCAGCCACCGAAGCCCATCCAGCCACCCAAGCCCGGCCGGCCCGGGTGCCTGCTCTTGGCGGCGCAGGCGAAGGGCCGCGCGGTACAGCTCAAGGGTCGAGTCCACCATGCCCTGCTCGGTCGCTGCGGTGAGGTCGCACCAGTGCGCGGGCTGCGGTAGCCAAGGAGGTGCGGTCGCGTTGTCCGGGCTGAAGCCGAACGGCGGCGCGTCACCTGACCAGGGGAGCGGCACCCGGCAGCCGTCCCGGCCACGGTCAGCGTGCTCCGACCGGGCCCAGGTCGGGTCCTGCAGCAGGTTGTCGGGCAGATCCTCGACCTCCTCCAGGCCGAGCTCCTCGCCCTGGTAGACGTAGGCGCCGCCGGGCAGCGCGAGCATCAGCAGGGCAGCCGCGCGGGCCCGTCGTACGCCCTGGGCCAGGTCAAGCGGTCGGCCGAGCAGGTCGGCCAGGGCGTGCACCGGCTGCTCGGTCTGCTGACGTGCATAGCGCGAGACGTGTCGCGCGACGTCGTGGTTGGACAGCACCCACGTCGGCGGCGCCCCTACCGCCGCATGCTCGGCCAACGTGCTGTCGATGGTGCGCCGCAGCGGCCCGGCCAGCCAGGGCGTCCGCAGGAAGTCGAAGTTGAACGCGGTGTGCAGCTCGTCCGGGCGTACGTACCTGGCCAGCCGCTCCGGCTTGGTTACCCAGGCCTCGGCGACGAAGATGCGTGGCGGGTCGTAGGTGTCGGCCACCCGTCGCCAGGCGCGGAAGATCTCGTGTACCTCGTCGCGGTCCCAGTGCGGGTGGTCGGGGAGCAGCTCGGCCGTCGCGGGGTAGTCCACGTCGGTGTTCAGGTCGGGCAGCCCCGGCGCCTTGGCCAGCGAGTGCGCGACGTCGATCCGGAAGCCGTCCACGGCCCGGTCGAACCAGAAGCGCAGCGTCAGCTCGAAGTCGGCGGCAACCGCTGGATGCGTCCAGTCCAGGTCCGGTTGCTGCGGCGCGAACAGGTGCAGGTACCACTGGCCGGGGACGCCGCCCGGCTCGGTGACGCGGGTCCACGCCCGCCCCCCGAAGGCGCTTCGCCAGTCGTTGGGGGGCTCGCGGCCGTCGGCGCCCCTGCCGTCGCGGAACAGGTAACGGTCCCGCTCCGGCGATCCCGGTCCGGCTGTCAGGGCGGCCTGGAACCAAGGGTGGCGGTCCGACGTGTGGTTGGGCACGATGTCGAGGATGACTTTCAGCCCGTGCCCGTGTGCCTCGCGCACCAGCGCGGTCGCCTCGTCCAGGGTCCCGAAGAGCGGCTCCACCCCGCGGTAGTCCGATACGTCGTAGCCGGCGTCGGCCATCGGCGACGGGTACCACGGGTTGATCCACAGCGCGTCGACGCCGAGATCGGCGAGGTAGGGCAGCCGACTCCGGATGCCGGCGATGTCGCCGACGCCGTCTCCGTTGGCGTCCGCAAAGCTACGGATATACACCTGGTAGATCACGGCGCTGCGCCACCACTCGGGCGCTGGGGGAGTGCTCACGGACGTCCTGAAGGTCGGGGTACGGGCTGAGCATAGGGACGTCGGGGCGCCAGGCACCGCTTGTGCCTGGCGCGTCCCGCCGCCGTCGTCGTTGCTGCTGCAGGATGACCACACATGAGCACCCTTGCTGAGCTCGTTGAGGTCCTGGACGGCTTCTACCCGCCGGCCACCGCCGAGTCCTGGGATGCCGTCGGACTGGTCGTCGGCGACCCCGAGCAGGACGTACGACGGGTGCTGCTGGCCGTCGACCCGGTTGAGGCGACCGTGCGTGAGGCCCTCGACGGCGGCTTCGACCTGCTGCTCAGCCACCACCCGCTCTACCTGCGGGGGACCACGACGGTGGCCGCGACGTCGCCCAAGGGCCGGGCCGTGCACGCGCTCGTGCGCGGGGGGTGCGGCCTGTTCGTCGCGCACACCAACGCCGATGTCGCCCGACCGGGGGTCTCCGACGCGCTGGCCGCTGTGGTGGGGCTGGGCGAAGTCGGGCCGCTCCAGCCCTTGCCGACGGACCCTTCGGGACCGCTCGGCCTCGGCCGGGTGGGTGACCTGCCTGAGCCGATGACGGTGCGTGAGCTCGTCGACCGGGTCGCTGCGGCGCTGCCCCGGACGGCCGCCGGGGTGCGCGCGAGCGGCGACCCCGACCGCGTCGTACGCCGTCTTGCTGTGTGCGGTGGAGCCGGGGACTCGTTGCTGGTCGAGGCTGCTGGCGCGGCAGACGCGTTCCTGACCGCCGACCTGCGGCACCACCCGGCGAGTGAGGCGCCCGACGGCCTGGTCCTGCTCGACGCGGCGCACTGGGCGACCGAGTGGCCGTGGCTGCATGACGCCGCCACCCGGCTTCGCGCCGCGGCTACGGTGGAGACGGTCGTGTCGGAGATCGACACGGACCCGTGGACCTACTGCTCGAGGAGCCCGCAGGCGTGAAGGCCGATCCGTTCGTCCAGCTCCGGCTGCTCGACCTGCAGGCTCTCGACAGCGCCCTGGCCCGCCTGACCCACCGCCGCCGCACGCTGCCCGAGCTGGCCGAGATCGGTCGCCTGGACGGCCTGGTCGAGGCCTTGCGCGATGCCGTCGTGCGGGCTGAGACGACCGTCTCGGACCTGGTCCGCGAGACGAAGAAGATCGAGGGTGAGGTCGAGCAGGTCCGCACCCGCAAGGCTCGCGACGAGGAACGCCTGTCCTCGGGCGCCATCACCCATCCCAAGCAGCTGCAGGACCTCGGGCACGAGGTGGCGACCCTGGCGAAGCGGCAGTCCGACCTTGAGGACGTCGAGCTCGAGGTGATGGAGAAAGCCGAGACTGCGCAGGCCGAGCTCGACCGGCTGACCGGTGAGCGCGACGGCCATCTCGCCCTGCGCGCCGACGCGGAGGTGGCCCGCGACACTGCCTGGGCCGAGATCGACGAGGCAACCGCGAGCACGACCGGCGAGCGATCCGAGCTGGCCCCGACCTTCCCCGCCGACCTGCTCGCGCTCTACGAGAAGATCCGGGCCGCCGAGGGCGGCGTCGGCGCGGGCGCGATCGGACGCGGCCAGTGCGGTGCCTGCCGGCTCGACCTGATGGGCAACGAGCTGGGGGAGATCCGGGCGGCGGCTCCGGACGAGCTGCTGCGCCACGAGGAGTGCCGCCGGATCATGGTGCGAACCGCCGAGTCGGGTCTGTGAGGGCCTGACTGTGCGGGCCCGATCGTGAAGGCCGGACGGTGAAGGTCCGGGTCGAGGCCGACGGGGGCTCGCGTGGCAACCCGGGGCCGGCCGGCTACGGCGCCGTCGTGCTCGACCCCGTATCGCGGGCGGTCCTCGCCGAGCGGGCGGCATCGATCGGTACGACGACCAACAACGTCGCGGAGTACGGCGGGCTCATCGCCGGCCTGATGGCAGCGCGCGACCTCGGTGCCGACGAGGTCGAGGTCCGGATGGACAGCAAGCTGGTCGTCGAGCAGATGAACGGCCGCTGGAAGGTCAAGCACCCTTCGATGAAGCCGCTTGCCCAGCAGGCCGCTGCCTTGGTGCGGGAGTTCGCGGCCGTCGACTTCGGCTGGATCCCACGGGAAGAGAACTCCCTCGCCGACCGGTTGGCCAACGAGGCCATGGACGCTGCTGCCCAAGGCGAGGTCTGGCGGCCTGCTCCGTCGGCGGCGGCCCCGAACCGTCTGTCCGGCTGGCAGGACGCGCCCGGCCAGCCGGTCACCACCCTGCTGCTGCGGCATGGACAGACGCCGCTCTCGGTGGACAAGCGCTTCTCCGGCATCGGCGACCCTGCGCTGACCGAGACCGGTCGGGCCCAGGCCGTGGCGGTGGCGGCGCGGCTAGGTGCTCGCGGTGGTATCGACGCGGTCATCAGCTCCCCCCTGCAGCGCGCCCGGGCCACGGCCGAGGCCACCGCACGGGCGCTGCACCTCGAGGTCGTCGTCGAGCCGGATCTGCGCGAGACGGCATTCGGCGACTGGGAGGGCGCGACCTTCCGCGAGGTCAAGGAGCGCTGGCCGCAGGAGCTGGACAGGTGGCTGGCGGATGCCTCTGTGGCCCCGCCCGGGGGGGAGAGCTTCGACGCGACTGCGGCGCGGGTGTGGGCGGCCCGGGACCGCATCGCGTCGGCGTACCCGGGTCAGACGGTCGTGCTCGTGTCGCACGTGACGCCGATCAAGCAGCTGCTACGCAAGGCGCTCGACGCGCCGTCGAGCGCGCTCTACCGGATGCACCTGGACCTGGCGTGCCTGTCCGAGGTTCAGTGGTTCTCCGACGGCCCCGCGGTGGTGCGTTCGCTGAACGACACGGCCCACCTCGCCGAACCTGCGTAGTCGAGCCCGATCCCACTGTCACAGATGCAGGGCAAGGGTGCTCAGCAGCAGTAGTGGCGGCGTGAGCAACGCCCCGCGCAGCACGAAGCTGCGCCACGGGATCATCACTCCAGCGGCTCGGCAGCGCTCGGCCCACAGCAGCGTCGCGAGCGAGGCCCACGGCAGGATCAGCGGCCCGAGGTCGACCCCGATGAGCACATCCAGCAGGTCGTGCGGCACCACCCGCTCCAGCGAGAGGTACGCCGGGAGGTTGTTGGCCAGGTTGGCTCCGACCGCGGCGGTCGCGACCGTCCTGGCCGGCCCGCCGTCCCCGGCGGCCGTCGCCAGAAGGTGGTCCAGACCGTGGGGTCCGGCGGCGGTGACGACGAGGAAAAGCCCTTCGACGAGCAGGACAAGACGCCAGGGGACCAGTCCCAGCCGCAGGGCGGAGCGGTTGCGCAGGAGCGTCGCTACCCCGACGACTGCTGCGCCCACGCCGAAAACCGCTGCCACAGGCGCACCTAACAGCACAGCGGGGACCAGCGCTACGCAGACGACGGCGACCACGGCGACCAGTGCCGGGTCCCTGGGTCGGCTCCGCTCCGGCACGTCGTAGCGCCCGGCCAGTGAGCGTCGATGCCACAGCGCCAGGGCGGTCACGGTGACCAGCACGGCAACTGCCGACGGCAGCGCCGTACGCGCGATGGTCTCGGCTGGGGACAGGCCGAGCCGGCCGACGGCCAGCAGGTTGGTGAGGTTGGAGACCGGGAGCAGGAGGCTCGCGGTATTGGCCAGCCATACCGCGGCGAACGCGAAGGGCAGCGGGTCCAGCTTGAGCCGCTTCGCCATCGCGAGCACGACGGGGGTGATCAGCACCGCGGTCGTGTCGAGGCTGAGGACGATCGTTGTCGCGGTGGCCAGCAGGACGACGAGCGCGAACAGCACCGGAGTGCGGCCGCGCGCGAGCCGAGCGGCACGATCCGCTGCCAGGTCGAAGGCGCCGGCCCGGTCGGCAAGCTCGGCCAGGACCGTGGCGGCAATAAGGAACAGCAGAACCGGGGCGAGGCGTCGGGTGACCGCGACCGCGTCATCACCGGACAGCACGCCGGTGAGCACGGTCAGGGCGCCGGCGACGGTGGCCACGAGCCACATGGACAGGGACGCTAGCCCGCTGGGTGTCCGGCCTGCCGTTGCTGTTCGCGGCGGTTGACGCGGTGGCCCCCTGCCGGGCGCCGTTCGTCGTACGCTGACGGCGGGACGAGTTGGCTGGACGGCCGCGGCAGCCTCCAGCTGTCGAGGAAAGTCCGGGCTCCACAGGGCAGGGTGGTCGCTAACGGCGACCCGGGGTGACCCGCGGGAAAGTGCCACAGAGAAGAGACCGCCAGTGCTTGCACTGGTAAGGGTGAAACGGTGCGGCAAGAGCGCACCAGCGCCCGGGGTGACCCGGGCGGCTCGGCAAACCCCACCCGGAGCAAGGTCAAAAGGGAGCTCTTCGGGGCTCCTGCGCAGGCGCTTGAGGGCGGCCCGCCCGATGCCTGCGGGTAGACCGCTCGAGGCCACCGGCAACGGTGGTCCTAGATGGATGGCCGTCGTCTTCGGGACCGCAAGGGCCCGAATTCACAGGACCCGGCTTACAGGCCGACTCGTTCCCACAACTTATCCACAGGTCGTCGTCAGTGTCCGACACGCCGTTTGACCTGCGGTTATCACGTTTTGTAGTTGACCGGTACCCACCCCTGTTTCCCCCCTGGCCGGGCTCTCACGGCCCACAGACGGCCCAGGCGATCTTGAAACGGCGCATCTCGGGCGGCTGGGACACGCCTTTGATCAGCGGTGCTTTCGGGTGGCTGTCGGGGTTCGGTGCGAGACTCACGCGGCGATAACTGACCTGACTTTGCTCGAGTGCGAGATGTACGCCGAGGCCGAAGCGGCCCGGCTGCTCAAGTTGCCCCGCGGGCCGGCAAGGTCCACCTGCCCGTGATCCGGCAGGAGCCCAAGGAGGTTGGCGCAGCCATCACCTGGGCGGAGTTCGTCGAGGCCAGGCTGCTGCGTCAGTACCGCCGAGAGCTCAAGGTGGCCCGTTCCGAAGGTGAGATTGCCACCGGCTGGCGCCCGCACGACGACCAAGACTCGACCGTCCTATCGATCCGAGGATCCGGTTCGGCCGGCCGGCCGTCGGCGGCATCACCACCGAGGTGATCTGGGAGCACTCCGAGGACGGCGAGGACGACGACAAGATCGCCGCGGTCTACGGCCTGACGCCGCGCGATGTGGACTGGGCGCTCGCCTACGAGAAACCACGACGGGCGCAGGCGAGGCAGCACGTCGCGTGAGCCGCGCCAAGCCGGCGGTCGTCCGCTTTTACTTCGACGCAGACGTCCTCGGCTTGGCCCACGTCGTCGCTGGCGTGCGCAGCGACGCGACGTACCCGGGCGACCCTGCTGCGATCATCAAGAGGCGCGAGCGGTCCGCATGCCCGATCGCAGACCCGGCCACCAAGGATGACGTCTGGATCCCGCAGGTGGCCTCCCTCGGGTCGCTGATCATCACGAGGGACAGCCGGATCCAGCAGCATCGCGCCGAGATCGCCGCCGTCAAGGCCAGCAACGCGCGCATGGTCGCCCGGTCGGGAGACGAGGCCAGGGGGACGTGGTAGCAGCTCGAGGTCCTGATGAAGCACTGGCGAGCAATCGACGAGCTCACGGACGAGGCAGGGCCGTTCAGCTACACCGCGAAGACTCGGACGATCATGGCCGTCGACCTTGGTTGACCCTGGAGCGCCTCCGAGGTGAAGATCGGCGCACATTTTGGGACACTGTCCGTCGATCTACCGGAGGCCAGCAGGCGTTCTCCGCGGTCCGGCGGGTGCGAAGAGCTGTCGTTACCTGCTGTGTCGAGCGTGGCCGGCTGACATCAGGAATCGGCACGTCTTCGCGCTGGTGCTGGAGGAGTCCCGGCGAACTTCGGAAGGACGACCTTGGCCAGGCCGCGGTCGTCCCTCCGTCAACCATCAGTGACGGGTGACGCCAGCAGCTGCTGTCAACGCTGCCGAAACCTCGACCCGGTCCTGACCGGGTGGGTCTACCAAATATCGAGGAACGCCGGGTGTGCCGCGTGGGTAGGCATC
>JANLPD010000013.1:0-1781 GCA_031367045.1 Frankiales bacterium
TCAGTCCTTGGGCGCAGGCTCTGGGTAGCGCCCTGATGGTCGACCGCGCGACTCGTGGTCTTGTCCGAGTTGTTCTCGTGGGCGCCCCAAAGCGCCACGTCACCTTGCGCGGTGCGCGAACGCCTCCCAACCTTTTGTACCGCGCGGAACGGGGCGACCTGGCTACAGACGGCGTCCGACAGATCCACCAGCCCCGCCATCGGCTCGAGCGCGATGGCTTCTCGGGGCCAGTCCGGCTGAACGCCTGGGCGACCCTGCGGAGGTCAGTCCGGCTTGGTGGCCAGGTAGACCGTATTGCTGGCGTCGCGGTCTTGGAGCGGGTTGGGGAAGCTGACGACCTCCGCAGCGACGTCGACGAATACCTCCGAAAGGACAGCCAGGTAGGTGTCGTCGGGCGGATCGTTGGACCACAGCGTGTAGACGCCGCCCGGCCGTAGGTGCCCGGCCAGCCGTCGCGTCCCTTCCGCGCCGTAGAAGCTGGCGCTGCCGTGCGCGAGCAGGTGGCGGGGTGAGTGATCGATGTCAACGACCACGGCGTCAAAGAGCCGATCCGGCGTCTCGGGGTCGAAGCCGGGCCCGTGGCTCATGGCAAAGAAGTCTCCGTGCACCAACCGACAGCGCGGATCTGCGGTCAGGATCGGCCCGACGGGGACCAGGCCGTCCTGGTGCCACCGGATCACGGGCTCAAGTGCTTCGACGACGACAAGCTCGTGCACCCGCTCGTCAACCAGCACGGCCTGCGCGGTGTAGCCGAGCCCCAGACCGCCGACCGCGACGTCGAGAGTCGGCCCGTGAAGGCGGGCCAACGCGAGCCGCGCCACCTCGATCTCGGCGACGGTAACAGGCTCGCCATGAGGAATTCGTCGTCGAGCTTGACCTCGAAGATGTCGACGCCGCTAACCGGATGGCGGCGCCTGCGGAGGCTGACCTCGCCGATCGGTGTCGAGCTCCAGTCGAGCTCCTCGAACCGAGCACTCACCTGACCACCGCTTCTCGAGAGGGACCCCCGGGGTGACCGTAAGGAGCCCGTCGCCGTTTCCCGACTTCTGCCATGCTAAGCGCCCGGATGAGGGGCGAGGGCGCGGGCGCCCCACCGGCAAGGCCACCGCGCGGACCAGGGGGACGAACCATTGTCGATGCGCGCCCAACGGGCTCCTTGTTCCGGGCCCTTGCCCGGCGTCGGCCACCCTTGGTGCACCTGGGGTCCCGGCTGAGCAACGGCCACGGGCACGCGGCCGTGCAGGGGCGGTTGACCGGCGTACATCTTGCGGTGTACAGAGTCATGTTGGTCGGAGGGCCAGACCGTGGCTATCTGTCGAAGGGCAGCAAATGCGTCTCCCGGTCGCCGGGACTCCCTTCGATTCTGGGCGCAAAGCACGTGTCAGGTGGAGTAGGCAGCCAGGACGGACCGACCGTCTGGCGCTGAGCGGGGGTGCTGTGATGAAAGGCGACTTGCATTTCGGGACAGGAACGAGCGCTGCGGGGCTGGCTTATCTCGGGCGAATGGTGCCGGGGTGCCGCGTCGCGGCGCTCGCGGCGGGGATGCTCCTCGTTGGCGGCCTGACCGCAGCTCCGGCACAAGCCGCAACAGCCCACGAACATGGCGAAAACGGCAGCGTTCTGGACGTCATTGCAGACAACAGCCCCAACGGCGAGATTGAGAGCTACCGGCTCAAGGAGCACGAGTTGCAAGCCGGACTCGTTAAGGTGCGACTGCGCAACGTTGGTACCGTCGCGCACCAGTTGCAGTTGGTCCGACTGCACGACGGCGTCACCGCCGA
>JANLPD010000049.1:0-3527 GCA_031367045.1 Frankiales bacterium
GGTCCTGGCCCAGCACATCGTGGACTGGCGCACCGAGCACGGTCGCTTCGCGAGCGTGGACCAGCTGCGGGAAGTCTCCGGGATCGGCGAGTCCAAGTACGCGTCGCTGCGCGACAAGGTCCGGGTGTGACCGGCCAGCCGGACCTGCGGCTGCTCGCCCCTGCGCTGGCGGTCTGGCTCGTCGCGCTCGCCAGCCTGCACCTGCCCCCCGGCCCGGTCCTCGCGGTGTCGGTGCTGGTCGCTCTTGCCGGCACGGTCGCCGTCCGCCGGCGTACGGCGCTGGTCGCCGGTGTGCTTGTCTGCGCGGCCGCCGCGGCGTTCGCCACGTCTGCGCGGGTCCACGCGCGGACCACCGGGCCGCTGCACGATGCGGGTGTCAGGGCGGCGTCGGTGACCGTCGAGGGCGTCGTTGCCGAGGACCCGCGATCGGTGCTGCCCAAAGCCGGCTCGGGGGTCCTGGCTGTCCGTGAGCTTGTCGTCGTGCGGGTCAGGGTGGAACAGCTGCAGGTGGCGGGCCGGACCGTGCGGCTTCGCTCCCCGGTGGTGGTGCTGTCCGAGGACAAGGGATGGCTGGCCCTGCTCCCGAGCCAGCGGGTGCGCGCCGAGGGACGGCTACAGGCCGCGGGCCGCGGCGAGGACGTAGCGGCGGTCCTGTCGGCGCGCGGCCAGGTGCGCATCCTCGGCCCGCCGAGCCGGCTGCAGCGGGTGGCCGGCTCGCTGCGTGCCGGCTTGCGCCGAGCGGTGGCGCCGCTGCCCGAGGCGGAGCGCGGGCTGCTGCCGGGGCTGGTCGTGGGCGACACCAGCAGGCTCGACCCGGCGCTGAACGCCGACTTCAGGACGGTTGGCCTTACGCACCTTGTCGCCGTGTCGGGCACCAACGTGGCGGTCGTGCTGTCGGCGGCGCTCCTGCTCTGCCGGCGGATGCGGGTGCCGCTGCGCGCCCGCGCGCCCGCTGCTGCGCTGCTGCTCGCCGCCTTCGTCGTGCTGGCCCGGCCGTCGCCGAGCGTCCTTCGCGCTGCGGTGATGGGGCTCGTCGCCCTTGTAGCCCTGTCGACGGGCCGTCCACGCAGCGCCCTGCCGGCGTTGTCCGCTGCTGTCGTCGTCCTTGTTCTGTTGTCGCCCGACCTGGCTGTCTCAGCCGGTTTCGCCTTGTCGGTGCTGGCGACCGCCGGCCTGGTGGTCCTCGCCCCGGACTGGCGCGCGGCGCTCGCCCGTCAACTGCCGGCTTGGGCGGCCGAAGCCCTGGCGGTTCCCGCCGCGGCGCAGGTGGTTTGCGGCCCGGTCGTCGTGGCGCTGTCGGCGCAGCTCGGCCTATTGTCTGTACCGGCTAACCTGCTCGCCGTCCCGGTCGTCGCCCCCGCGACTGTGCTCGGCGTCGTGGCCGCCCTGGTTGCGCCGTTCTGCCTGCCGCTCGCCCAGCTCGCCGCCTGGCTGGCCTACCTGCCGACCGCGTGGCTGGTCCGCGTGGCGCGCACCGGCGCCGCACTGCCCGGCGCAGCCGTCCCGTGGCAGGGCGGCAGCGCCGGAGCAGCCCTGCTGGTACTGCTCACTGTCCTGTGCTGGTGGGTGGCTCGCACGCCGTTGCTCAGGCGGGTCGCCGCCGCGAGCTGCGCCGGCGTCCTGCTCGCCGCGGTGAGCCTGCACCTGCTCAGCCCCGGGTGGCCGCCGCCGGGGTGGTTCCTGGTGGTGTGCGACGTCGGCCAGGGCGACGCCATCGTGCTTTCCGCGGGGCCCGGCAGCGCGGTCGTCGTCGACACCGGGCCGGATCCGCGGTCCATCGACGCCTGCCTGCACAGGCTGGGGGTGCGCCGGGTCCCTCTGGTCGTGCTGACCCACTTGCACGCCGACCACGTCGAGGGGCTGCCGGGGGTCCTGCGCGGGCGCAGCGTCGGCGAGATCGAGGTCGGCCCGCTCGATGAGCCGGCCGTCGAGCGTGAGCGCGTCCAGCAATGGGCGGCCGGCGCCCACGTCCCGGTCGTCAAGGCGCAGGTGGGGGAGGAGCGGTCGGCCGGGCAAGCCCGTTGGCGGGTCCTCGCCCCGGAGCGACCCCACCGCGGCACCGACAGCGATCCCAACAACTCCTCGCTGGTGATCCGACTCACCACGTCCGGCGGCACAACCGTCCTGCTCACCGGTGACGTCGAGGACGAGGCGCAGCGAGCTCTGCTGGCGCTCGGCATCCCGCTGGCAGCCGACGTCCTGAAGACGCCCCACCACGGCAGCGCCAAGCAGGCACCGGAGTTCCTTGACGCGGTCGGCGCCCGCACGACGATCACGTCGTCCGGCGCCGGCAATCCCTACGGTCACCCGGCGGCCGCGACGATCCGCCACCTCGAGCAGCTGGGTGCCCGGTCCTACCGCACCGACCGGGACGGCGACGTCGCGCTCGTCGCGGGCGGAGGAGTTCTTCGCAGCGAGGGCCGTCATGGCACCGGCACGACCGCTGCACCCCCCGCCGCCCAAGGGCTCGCCACTATCGCTGGCACCACCCTGCAGGCGAGGTACTCCCAGCTGCGTGCGCTGCCCGGCACGACCTGTGGGGCCGCCATGACCTCGGCGGTTGCGCGCGGTCCGCCTGGCCTCCATGGGACGATTGGGTGTGCCCGCGCCTGTCTGTCCGCTGACCGTTGTGGTCGGCGACGAGGAACTTCTCGTCGGTCGGGCCGTGTCCATCGTGATCAAGGCTGCCCGGGCCGAAGACCCCGAGGTGGACGTCCGCGACCTCGACGCCCCGAGCCTGGAGCCGGGCGACCTCGCCGAGCTGCTCAGCCCTTCGCTGTTCGCCGAGCGCCGGCTGCTGGTGTTGCGCGCCGCCCAGGACCTCGGCAAGGAGATCGCGGCCGAGGTGATGTCCTATGTCGCGGACCCGTTGCCCGAGGTCTGCCTCGTGGTGGTCCACGCCGGAGGCCAGAAGGGCAAGGCGCTGCTCGCCAGCCTGCTCGGATCTGGTGCCGCGCGCGTCGACGCCCCCAAGATCACCAAGTTCACGGAGCGACGCGACTTCGTCCGCGCCGAGCTGCGTGCTGACGGCCGAGCGGTCGAGGACGAGGCTGTCCTAACGCTGCTCGAGGCAGTGGGCAACGACCTGCGCGAGCTCGCCTCCGCCTGCAGTCAACTGTTGTCCGACACCGAGGGCCCGGTCACCTCCGATGCGGTCGCTCGCTATCACCGCGGCCACGCCGAGGCGTCCGGCTTCGCTGTTGCCGACCGGGCCGTCGAGGGGGACCTGGCAGGAGCCCTCGAGCTGGCCCGCTGGGGCCAGGCGACCGGCCTGGCCCATGTGCTGGTCACCAGCGCCCTGGCCAGCACCCTGCGCTCGGTCGCGATGGTCGCGAGCGCCGGCCGCTCGGCCTCGGCCTACCAATTGGCGGGCCAGCTGGGCATGCCGCCCTGGAAAGTCGAGAAGATGCAGAAGCAGGCTCGCGGGTGGCGGCCCGAAGGGCTGTCAGCAGCGCTGTCGGCCGTCGCTGCGGCCGATGCCGACGTCAAGGGCGCCGCCGTTGACCAGAACTACGCGGTGGAGCGCG
>JANLPD010000096.1:0-1851 GCA_031367045.1 Frankiales bacterium
GCGTCGATCTCGCTCTCCCACTCGCCTTCAAAGCCCGGCAGGAAACGCCCGTCGACCATGGCATGGGCGGTGCTCGGGATGACGTTGTGCTTGTAGCCGCCGTCGAGCATGGTCGGGTTGGCGGTGTTGCGCAGCGTCGCACCGACGATCCGCGCCAACGGGCCAAGCTTGGCCACCGTGGCTTCGAGGTCATCAGGGTCGAGCTCGATGCCGAAGGCGTCGCTGACCTCGCCCAGGAGGGCGCGGACCGTCTTGGTGGCGTGGATCGGGAAGGTGTGACCGCCGACCCGGGCCACGGCCTCACAGAGCCGGGTGACTGCGTTGTCGTCGTTGACCATCGAGCCGTGGCCGGCCGTCCCCGTCGCCGTCAGGCGCATCCAGGCCATGCCCTTCTGGGCCGTCTCGATCAGGTAGAGCCGCACGTCGTCGTTGACCGACAGGCTGAACCCGCCGACCTCGCTGATGCCCTCTGTGCAGCCGTCGAACAGCTGCGGTTTGTTCTCGACCAGCCACTGGGCACCGAAGGTCCCACCCGCCTCCTCGTCCGCAACGAAGGCCAAGACGACGTCACGTGGCGGCTTGCGCCCAGTGCGCATCCGGTCCCGGACGACGGCCAGGACCATGGCGTCCATGTCCTTCATGTCGACGGCCCCGCGGCCCCAGATGCAGCCCTCTGCGACCTCGGCCGCGAAGGGGTCGTAAGTCCACTCCTTGGGCTGGGCCGGCACGACATCGAGGTGGCCGTGGATGAGCAGCGCATCGCGGCTGCTGTCCTGGCCCTCCATCCGCGCAACGACGCTCGCGCGCCCCGGCGCCGACTCGAAGATCTCCGGCTGCAGACCGAACTCCGAGAGCTTCTCCGCGACGTACTCCGCCGCCGCCCGCTCCCCAGGCCCGCGCCCGGTGCCGTCGTTGACGCTCTCGATCCGGATCAGGTCCCTGCAGAGCTCGACGACCTCGTCCTCTGCGCTGGGCACTGCGTCTCCTCGTTGCTCCGGTGGCACTCTGAACGGTAGTCCCGCCCGCCCTCCGGCTCGCCTTGTATGCTTCGTGCCGTCCGGTGGCGTGCCGCCGGGTGCACCTTGTCCGGGTGGCGGAATTGGCAGACGCGCCAGCTTGAGGTGCTGGTTCCCTTTACGGGGAATGGGGGTTCAAGTCCCCCCTCGGACACGACAACATCCCCATATTCGGGGTGGCCTCGGCGAACACGCTGCGACGCTCGGGCGCGTAGGTCAGTTGCAGGCCAAGCTCCTTGTACACAAGGGCTTTGCTCGTGCTGTCAGCCCGACCGAGGGTCTTGACCACGTCGCGGATGCTGCCCACCAGCTCGGTGATCTCGGCGTGCGTGAGCCGGCGCTCGCCCTCGACCGGGCGTAGTTGGGCTTCGGCCGACATCCGCTGGGCCCGGACTTCGGCGGTCCACTGCGCGACCAGCGCGGGTTCCATCCCGGCTTCCAGGCCGGCGCGGTACTTGGCGAGGCGCTGGTCGCAGTCCGCGATGGCCCGCCGGGCGGCCTGGTGGACGGCAGCGCGGCCGGAGTCGGCGTCGTGTTCCTGCGCCGCGGACAGGGCCTTGATCGTGCCCGCCTGGTGCTCGGGAGCGAACAGGCTGGAAAGCCACTTGTCGAGCGGGGGCAGGACCAGGTCCTCACGCAGGTAGACGTTGAGCGGGTGTTCCAGGGTCTTGCTGGCGGCGTACTCGGCCGGGTAGCGGCAGCGGTAGTGCGCCCGGTCGTTGACCCAGTGGCCTTGCATCTTGCGCTGGCAGACCCCACACGGCAGCAGTCCTCGGAGTGTGTACGGGCGGGCAGCAGGGCGGAGCTTGCGTTCCACCGGCCGTTGCCCGCGGGC
>JANLPD010000168.1:0-14099 GCA_031367045.1 Frankiales bacterium
TCAGCCAGCTCTGGGCGCGCCGCCTAAAAGTGGTGGCAAGATCTCCAAGCGGTAGACCGCCCGCTTGATGGCCGGGAAGTCGACCAGGAAGTAGATCACCAGCACCACGATGATCAGCAACTGGAAGGCGTAGGACAGTGCGGTCCGGCTCAGGTCCAGCAAGCCGTTCAAGGAGTTCACCGAGAACTGTGTCTCAGCAAGCGCCCGCAGTCGCGGCTGAAGATGCAGCGAGTCGGCCAGTCGCCCGATGGTGCTGTGCTGGTCCTGGAGCTGCTGGAGGTAGCGAGGTGCATTGTCGATCAGCTGGGATGCCTCCCGCGAAAGGGGTGGGATCGCCGCGGCGAGGAAGGCGACCAGCCCGCCCAACGCCGAGAACACGATGAGCGCCACCGCGATGTAGCGACGAACCCCTTTGCCCTCGAGCCAGTCCACGACAGGTTCCATGCCGATGGCGATGAACGCTGCGACGACCACGAGCATCAGCTGGCTGGCCATGATCAAGACGGCTGCGGCCAGGCCGGCCGCCAGCAGGTAGCCCACACCGCGGGTGAAGGAGTCCACCACCAGGCCCCCTCCCGGCCTCCGGGCAGGTGGGATGCCGAACGGCAGCTCATCGCTGACCTGAGCGTGCAACCGCTGCGCCGCGTCGTCCAGGAGCAGGTTGTCGGCGTCCAACGCTGCCGCGGCAGCGCTGGAAGAAGCGTGGCTCGCGAGCTCCTCCCCGCTCGGAGCCGGCAGTCGCGGATCCTCCGCAGGCTGGGAGCCAACCGGGGGCGGCGCCCACGCCGCGCGTAGCCGTTGCAAGCGAGCGGTCACCGCGTGTGCCCAGGGCGACGGACGCGCGTGTTGTCCGGCATGGCTCATCCTCCCGCAACCAGAGCGGCACCCGCTACCGGGGCCCACGGCTGAGCTGAACGCGGCTCGCGTCACCGCACGTAGCCCCAGGGTCACGCGACCCTCTCTCGACACAGTCCAACACCGGCGGTAACGTTCCAACCGTTTGATAGGTGCCTGATCGGATAGCCGTCGAAGAAAACAGGGAGCTCCACTCTGTGGACCAGATGAGACTCGACGGGCGCGTAGCAGTGATCACCGGCGCCGGACGCGGTCTCGGACGCGGCTACGCCACCCTGCTAGCCGCCCGCGGAGCCCACGTCGTGGTCAACAACCGGGTACATCCGGGTGCTGAGCACGAACCTCCCGTCGCCGACGAGGTCGCCGGTCTCATCAATGCTGCGGGAGGGTCGGCAGTCGCGAACCTGGCCGACGTCGGCCTACGGCAAGGGGCGGCCTCAGTGGTGCAGACCGCGCTCGACGCGTTCGGTCGGGTCGACATCGTCGTGTACAACGCGGGCATCGTGCATTTTCACAAGTTCAGCGACTACCCGGCCGACGAGTTCGACGAGATGCTGGCGATCCAGTTCCATGCGACGTGGTTCGTGACCCAGGCCGCCTGGCCGCACCTCACTGCGCAGGGCTACGGCCGGGTCATCAACACCGTCTCCCGAGGCGCCTTCTTCGGTGACCCCCAGGGGGCGGCCTACGCCGCCAGCAAGGGCGCGACGTACGGCCTGACCCGTGCCCTCGCGGTAGAGGGGCGAGAGCTCGACATCAAGGTCAACGCCATCTGCCCGACTGCCTGGACCCCGCTCTACGCGCGCGCGCCCGACGTGACCCCCGAGCGTCGAGCCATCCTCGCGGCGGACTTCCGCACCGAGATGGTGGCACCAGTAGTCGTGGCACTCGCCCATGAGTCGTGCCCGTTCACCGGCCAGGTCATCGCTGCTGCCGGTGGCCACATCAGCCGGATATACGTCGCTCAGACGACGGGTATTCAGGCGGGCGGGTCGTTCACTCCCGAGGAATTCATTTCACGGCTCCCAGAGGTGTGGGACGAGTCCGGCGCTGTCGCGATGGGCCTGGTCAACCCGGGCCAACGTGGGTCGGGAGCGCCCCCCACGGAGGTTCCGCCCGAAGCAGTGCGCCGCGACGGCTGAGGGCGGACTACGTGGCTTGCCTCGTCAGGCAGTCCAGGCGTTGGACATCGGTTAACTTGCTCACGGGACTGGTGGGCGTCCGCCGCGGTGGCAAGGGAAGCGGCGCACGAGGAAACTGAGCTTCACCGACCGCGATGGACGGCTCTGCACGTCGCCGGACGGCTCCTCCGCACCGCCCCCACATATCATCCGCCACCGGACGAGAACGAATTAATCCGACTCCTCCCGCTGCAGACCGATGACGCGCGACGCGCCCAATTTTCTACCGTCCGATTGGTTGACTACCTTATCGAGCTCGTGTGAGACTCCGCCCGAGCGCCCTGGATCACCAGGGCTGTCAATTGGCGGAGGTGCGTGGTTGTGAGGCTGAACTCTCGAGGCCGAGGTGGCCGGGCGGGCGTTCTCACCGCCTGCCTGGTGTTGGTGACCCTGGTGGTCGCGGCATGCAGCAGTGGAAGCACGCCGAAGGGGGCATCTGCGGGTTCTTCGTCGACGCCCTCGGCGGCGGGTAGTCCGGCAGCGACGGGAGGGTCCGCCACCGCCATCGATGCGGCTTACACGGCTCTCCTCAAGGGCACGTGGACAGCGCCGCCGACGGACTCAAGCCCGGCCGTGCCGAACAAGACCGTCATGATGATTTCCTGCGGTCAGGCGAACGACAACTGCACCGACATGGGTCGTGGGGTGAATGACGCTGCCAAGATCCTGGGCTGGAAAGTCATTCTCTGCGACGGCGCCCTTGACCCGGTAAAGGCCCAGGCCTGCTTCCGGCAGGCGGCCTCCCAGAAAGTCGCCGGCATCGTGAACCTGGCGTGGGACTGCCCGATCGTGAAGTCTGTGCTTCAGCAGGCGGTGTCAGCGGGCATCAGAGTTGTCGGGATCCACGCGTTCGACTGCGGCCAGGTCAACACCGGTGAAAAGAACCTATTCACAGACTTCGTGAGTTATGGCAGCCGCAGCAAGAGTCAGCCAGATGCCTGGCGTGCGTGGGGTGGCGCGATGGCCGTGGCCGCTCTCAAGGCCTCGAAAGGTGGCGCCATCCTCTACCCGAACGACTCAGCGGAGTTCGCGTCGTTCAAGTTCATGGGAGAAGGTTGGCACGCCAAGGTTACCGAGCTGTGTCCCGGCTGCAAGGTCTACGACCTGCCGTGGACCGTGTCGGAGGCGGGACCGAAGCTCACGGCCAAGATCCAAGCAGCGCTCCTGCAGCACCCCGACGTCACATCGGTGAGCGCAGCCGTTAACCCCGCGCTCGGCTTCCTCGACGGCGTTCAGCAGTCAGGAAAGGCCAGCAGCGTCGCGGTTGTCGAAGGCCACGGTTCGGTCACCGAAGGTGACTGGATCCGCACCGGCAAGATGGCAGCCCTTATCGGCTGGCCCGTTGACTGGTGGGGGTACGCAGCACTCGACACCCTGAACAGCGCCTTTGCTGGAACTCCTGCGGCAGACCAGGGCATCGGCTTCGCAATCATCGACAAGGCTAACAACCTCTATCCTTCGGGAGAGCCGTTCCTGGCAAAGGGTGTCGGCATTGACCTGTCGGCTGCATACACCAAGCGCTGGGGCAAGTGAGCATTTCTGACACTGGGACGGGACCTCGGACGGCGTTAGCTGTCCGAGGTCTCTCCAAAGCTTTCGGAAGCACCCAAGCCCTTGATGACTTCTCGTTTGAAGTTCGCCAGGGCGAGGTCCATGCTCTCGTGGGAGGAAACGGGTCAGGGAAGTCGACACTGATCAAGGTGCTCGCGGGTGTGCATCCAGGGGACAGCGGAGAGATCGAGACGATCGCCGGGGGCCGCGAGTCGCTGTCCCACTACAGCCCCGAAAAGGCGCTACACGCCGGACTCCGATTCGTGCATCAGAATCTCGGCATCGTTCCGACCATGACCATCATGGACAACCTTGCCCTTGGACACGGATACCCCACCGCATTCGGTGATCGAATTCAGTGGCGCAGATGGAGACGCCAGTGCCGCGAGACACTCGCTCGTTTCGGGATCAGTGCCTCACCCGATGACTCCGCTCAGACGCTCAGCACGCCCAACCTCGCGATGCTCGCCGTCGCTCGAGTGCTCCAGGACATCGACGACATCGCGCATGTCATCCTCGTCTTCGACGAGCCGACTGCGGCGCTCGCGCAACGGGAGGCGCGGGCGTTGCTGAAGTCGATCCGAGAGCTTGCGGATCAGGGCGCGGCAGTCATCTTCGTCACTCACCGCCTGGAGGAAGTGCAGCTCGCCGCGGACCGGGTCACCGCGGTCCGGGACGGTCGTTATGTCAGAACGGCGGCTGCCCGCTCCATGACTCACGGCGACATCGTCGAGCTCCTTCTAGGGCATCGTCTGGCAACAACAGTCAGCGTGAAGTCAGGGAGGAACAGCGGCACGCCGGTCGTCCAGCTCGTGGATGCGTGCAGTGGGCCCATTCGTGCGGTCAACCTCACCGTGTGCGAGGGTGAGTGCGTCGGAATCGCAGGCCTTCTGGGTAGCGGACGGACCGAGCTGCTTGAGCTGATGTTCGGCGTCAGGAAGGTCGAGACCGGCGAACTGAAGATCGCCGGGCGGACGATCCAGCGAGCCTCGCCAACGGCGATGAAGGCGGCCGGCGTTGCCATCGTGCCGGAGGACAGAATTGCCGACGGAGTCTTCGAAGGCTTCTCAGTCGCAGAGAACATGACTGTCGGGCACCTGGGCCGGTACTTCCGTCGCGGCTGGCTCCGCGACCGCGCACTCAGGCGAGACGTGGCTAACGATCTCCAGGCGTTCACCGTCAAAGCCTCGTCAGCGGACGCCGGTATCGAGACGCTCTCTGGAGGCAACCAACAGAAGGTGGTTCTGGCCCGCTGGTTGCGGGAAAGCCCCCGCCTTCTGCTCCTCGACGAACCGACCCAGGGTATCGACGTGGGCGCCCGCGAGGAAATCTATGAACTCATCGCCCAGGCGCGTGACCGAGGCATGGCGACCGTCGTCGTCAGCTCAGAGTTCGAGGAGTTGACCAGACTTTGCGATCGGATCCTCATCCTCACGCGTGGAGCGATCGCCGATGAAGTTGCCCGAGGCATCTCGGCCCACGATCTGTTCGAGCTGGTGTTGACGAAGCAAGCCTCGGCCGCCCTGGGGGCATCATGAACTCTGTCATCTCCGTTCTGGAGCGCTTCGCCCTGCTGATCATGCTGGGGTTGGTCGTCGCGTTCTTCACACTCAATCCGGCGACCCCGGCGTTCTTCACCGTTCAGAATCTGCAGAACCTGTTGATCAACGAAGCTTTGCTCGTCCTCATTGCAGTGGCCACGACATTGCCACTCGTGGCAGGTCAGATAGATCTGTCGGTCGGACCGAGCGCCGGCCTGATCGCGCTGCTTACGGCCGGGCTGATGTCACGGCAAGGATCGCCTCTCATCCTCGCCATCGTCGGCGCCCTTGTCGCCGGCGTTCTTGTCGGTCTCGTAAACGGGCTGCTCATCGCTCGAATCGGTATCTCATCGATTGTTGCGACTCTGGGTATGGCGAGCGTCATCTCGGCGGTCACCTACCTCTACTCCGGCGGCGTCTCGATCGTGACGGGCATATCCCCCACTCTGACAAACTTCGGGACGGGCCATTTTCTCGGGGTGCCGAATCCGGTTATTATCGTCGCCATCATCGGCTTGGCGGCGTGGTACGTGCTCGGACAGACTCCTATGGGTCGCAACCTTTACGCCGTCGGCGCGAGCCCCGGGGCATCGACGCTCGTCGGGCTGAGCGTGCGCAAGCACGTCGCGGGAAGTCTCGTGGCAGCAGGTGTGCTCGTCAGCATCAGTTCCGTCCTCCTGGTGTCCATCCAGGGCGGCGCAAACCCGCAACTCGGTCCTTCGTTCACACTGCCCGCCGTCGCTGCGGCATTCTTGGGGGGCACCGCATACCAGCGTGGCCGCGTCAACATTCTGGGCACGATCACCGCCGTGTTCTTCATTGGCGTGACAGTCAACGGACTGACCCTCTGGGGATTCGAAGGCTGGGTCTCTGACCTCGTCAATGGTCTTTCCCTCCTCGTTGCAGTGGGGATCTCGACGGTTGCCGGCCGTCGGCGTGGCCGCCACACGGTCACTGACGCGGGGCATGCCAAGCCCCCAGGTGATGGCGCGGACCTGACTGGTGACGGGGACGATCAGATGAACCTTCTTGCGCCCCTGAGAAATTAGTTAACGAACGCAAGGCGTACGGTCCCGGAACTTGACACGAGAATGGGGATACCCAGTGCTTGACGAGAAGTCGATTCGGATTCGCGCGTTGTCTGCAGTTCTGGAGCCAGTTGTGGCATCGGTCTATTTCTCACCCGAGTCCCACGACGCGTTCCACGCCCTGGGATATGGGCCCACCGGTGGTCTGGTCACAGACGAGTGGGGCAGCGTCCACTGGGGGCCGTGCCTCATGCCCGACTACACCGCCTACATCTCCAGCAGGGGTGCAACCCTGGGCTACCCGACCGGGGAGGTCGTTGCAGCAGCCTTCGGGGTATTCCAGCCGGCGATGGTCATCTCCATGTGGAATGCCGGGCGCGAGATTGCCAGTCCTGAGGCGGCGCGCGCCGCGCGGGACGCAGGAGCGATTGCGCAGCTCGAGCGTATCCTGGGCTCGCACCCCGACGAAATCGAGCGGGTCATCGAGCTGCTCTCGACCGCCGGGCGCGGACTGCCGCTTGCGGGCCGGCCAATGTACGCGGGACTTATGTCGATGGATCTGCCGGTCCAACCGGTCGGCACCATGTGGCGACTTGCTGACCGGCTGCGGGAGTTCCGCGGCGATGCATTTGTCGCAGCGTGGACGACGGCCGGATTCGGCGGCTGCCAGATCCAGCTCCTCACAGAGATTCTCGCCGGCTTCCCGCCGCGTAGCTACACGAGCGCACGCGGCTGGACGCCGGACGAGATGGACCAGGCCGAGCGGGATCTGACCGCGATGGGGTACGTCTCCGATGGCGGACCCACGGATGCCGGACGCCGGGTGCGCGAAGAGATCGAGTCGGCTACAGATCGTGCGTGTCGCCTCATCGTCGACAACCTTGGTGACGATGTGGTTGAGCTCATTTCCACCTTCAGCCGATGGGGCGAAGCGGTCATTGCCGAGAAGGGTCACGCCCCAGCTACGCCGCAACAGCAGGTGATGGATGATTCTATCCAAGCCTGGATGGAAGCGCACAGCCTCCATCGCTTTCCCTTCGGCCCCAAATAAGGGCATGGACCATACCGACGACGAGAGGCCACCTGATGCCGCACGAGAACGAAGCGATCGTCCGTAATTTCTTCAAGGCATTCGCTACTGGAGACATGAAGCTGTTGGAATCGATCACGACCGACGACCTCGTGATGCACGAGCCCGGGAGTACCGCCGTGGCCGGTGACTACCAGGGCAGAGATGCGGTCCTTGCCTTCTTCGGCGAGCTGGGCAGGATCACCGAGGGAACGTTGAAGATCGAGGCAGTCAAGGAGGTACTTGCCAACGATTCGATCGGTATCGCGTTGTTCGAGTGTTCGGCAGTTCGGCACGGCGAGACGATCAGGAACCAGGTCTCGGAGGTATATTCGATCAAGGACGGGAAGATCTGCGACATCCGTGCGTATGTCTACGACATGCCAGAGTGGGATCGCGCTTATCTAGAAAGTGCCCTCTAGCCGCTTCCGGTCCTGGGCCTGCATTCGGGTCCACAGGCAACCGTCGGACCCGGGACCACATCGGTCAACGAAAGGATGTGGGTCGTGGCCGAACTGCTCTGCGAGGTATCCAACGGCGTCGCCGTTCTGACGCTGAACAGACCTCAGGTCCGCAACGCCCTGTCCGCGTCACTCAGGCATGAGCTGAGGCTCGCGATCCAAAGACTGGACCACGATGTCGAGGCGCGGGTCATCGTGTTAACGGGCGCGGATCCAGCCTTCTGCTCGGGGGTCGATCTTCACGAGCTGAGGTCTGGAGCGCCTCAAGCGGAGTTGGGTCCGTTGGCTCGGCCGTTCATCATGTCGCGAACACCTCTGATCGGAGCGATCAATGGTGCCGCATACACAGGTGGGCTGGAGTTACTACTGGCTTGCCACTTCGTGATCGCCTCTGACAGGGCAACGTTCGCAGACACCCACGCACGCTTAGGCGTTATCCCAGGATGGGGACTGTCGGTGCTGCTCGCCGAGGCGATCGGTTTGCGGCGAGCTCGGGAGATGGCCTTGTCCTCGCAGCCGATCGACGCTCGGACCGCCGAAATGTGGGGTCTGGTCAATTGTGTCGTCCCCCATGATCGACTGTTGCAGGAGGCTGTCTCGATCGCGGCGGCCATCGCGGCCAACGACGTGGTTGCGGTACTTCGTCTCAGCCAGCTGTTCGACGACCAGGCAGCTGTCAGCCGGGACGCCTGCTGGTCGCTCGAGACGCAAGCGTGGATGGGCTCCAGCGTCATCGGGTGACGATGCCACCGTCGGCGAGGTGCTTCGGGCACACGGAGGCAGGCGGCACATCGGGCGGCAATCAGGTTGGATGATCCAAATGAGGGCGTGGCACTTGTAGGCGCCTAGACCGGAAAAATTGTAGCCGCGCGCCGCCAGGTGCGAGTCCGGCCCCCCCGCCGTACGCGGCGCAGACCATCTTCTGAGAGGTACGCGTGACAGGTTTCCCGGGAATTCAAGGCACAACGGCAGTCGTGACCGGTGCTACGACGGGTATCGGACGGGCCATCGCCCGAGGTTTCGCTGAGTCCGGTGCGAGCCGGATCGTGGCCATCAGTCGGTCCGTGACCGACGACGGTGAGGTCGCGGAGGACGTGCGAGCGCTGGGATGCGACTTCATCGCCATCCAGTGCGACTTCGCGGACCGCGCAAGTAACCTTGGACTGAGCGATCGCATCACCGCTGCCGTCGGCACCGTTGACATCCTCGTGAACAACGCCGGCACGGCCGCCTACTGTCCGGCCGAGGACTACCCCATCGAGATGTGGGACGAGGTCATGGAGGTGAACCTGCACTCGCAGTTCATCCTGACCCGCGACATCGGACGAGCAATGATCGCTCGCGGATCCGGCAAGATCGTCTTCAACTGCAGCCTCGCTGCGTTCCAGGGCAACGTCGGAGTGCCGTCCTACACCGCAAGCAAGTCAGCCATCGCCGGTGTCATCCGCGCCCTCGGCTGCGAATGGGCCGGTCGTGGTGTGAACGTAAACGGAATCGCGCCCGGCTACACGATCACTGACCTCACCGCGCCGGTTCACCAGGATCCGGCCGAGTACGCCCGGGTCCTCGAGCGGACACCGGCCGGGCGTTGGATGAATCCTGCCGATCTGGTGGGTTCGATCCTCTTTCTCGCCTCATCGGCAGCCAGCTCCATCCACGGACAGGTGATCATCGTCGACGGTGGATGGATGGTTCGGTAAGGGCGGGCCTCCGGTCAGGTCATGGCGGTGGTGTCCGTGCCGGAGGAGGAGCTCGGCGAAGCCGGCTGGATAAGTTCGAGCAGAAAGCCGTCGGGGTCGCGCAGGTAGACCACACGTGCTCCCTGATACCTCCCGGACGTCACGAGGACCGGTGCGTCCGAAATCGTGATGCCACCCAGCTCGCGTGCGCGCGCCACCGTTTCGTCGACGTCGGCCACCCAGAGGCAGAGGTGGCCGGCGCCGTGGTCGGACGGCGACCACGCCAGGTCCCGCCCGGTGACGCCTTCGTACTCGAGGATCTCCAGCGCACCCCCGCCCGGTACGGCGAGGAAAGCGCACCGCAGCGAGCGGAACGGGACCCCGACCAGCTCACGCGTGCTGTCGCGGTCGATCACCTGCTCCCAATCGAGCTCGAGCCCGAGCGCACCTTGGTAGAAAGCCATCGAGCGTTCGAGGTCGCTCACCGTGATCCCGACGTGGAACAGTCCTGTCACACGGCACACGTGCGACCCGCCTCTCTGCGCCATGCCGGCGCCTGCCCGGACCCAAGCATGTCACCCGTGGCATCTACCATACCAATCATTCGTTTGGTATTGTTGGGTGAGGGTCCTATTGGAGGTCCGGCTGCCAGCGATCTGGGCATCGGGGTCGGGCCGAAGGCACGGCCCAGCCGGTCGAACGCGTCTGAGCCAACTCAATCCGCGGCAGTCCCGAGTGCTCGCCGCACCAAGAGAGGTAGTACACATGATCGAACAAGTCATCCCGAAGTCGGTGTGGAGCCCGCCGGAGATCGTCGAAAAGGCCATCAGCGACGACGAGCGAGAGTGGGTGCCGTCCGCGACGCCAGGCGTCTGGATGAGGCCGCTGCAGTTCGACACCGTAAACGGCTCGTGGGTCAACATCACCAGGATGCGCACCGAAGGATTCGTCAGCCGGCACCGTCACCCCGCTCCCGTTCACGGCTACGTGATCAAGGGCTCATGGCGATACCTCGAGCGCGACTGGGTAGCGTCCGAGGGCAGCTACCTCTTCGAGGCCCCCGGCGACACGCACACGCTATGGGCCGAGCCAGGCGAGTCTCTCACGCTCTTCCACATCAGTGCTTGCCTCATCGACGTCGACGAGGTCGGCAACCCGCTCAGCTATGCGGACGTCTTCACCAGGATCGAGCAGGCCGCCCAGCACTACGAGTCCGTGGGTCTGGGAGCCGACTACGTGCAGCGGTACGTCCGCTGATCCTGGACTCCCACGCCACGGACGACGTCGCCACGGTCTCCCGGATCCTGCGGCTCGCCGACGCCCAGTCCCCTGACACCTTGGCCGTGGGATATCCGGGCGGGCCAGGCCTGACCTACCGGGAGCTCGTCGACTCCGCCACCCGCCTGGCCAACGCCCTGCTCGAGCTCGGGATCGAGCCCGGCGACCGCGTGGCGGCCTGGATGGAAGACGTGGTCGAGTACATCCAGGTGTACGCCGCCTGCGCTCTCGCGGGCCTCGTCGTTGTCCCCATCAACGCGCGCCTGACCGTGCACGAGGCCTCGTTCCCCCTCGAGGACTCCGGCGCACGCGTGCTCGTCTACACCGAAGGCCTCGCCGAGCGTGTGGCGGCCCTGACCACTACGCACCTCTTGCTGATCCCCGTGTCCGCGACGGGTTCCGGCGTCACGACCTTAGGGGAGTTGATCGCTAACGGCAGCCATCAACCACTGCCCCTGGTCCGGCCCGACGCCCTTTACATGATCGGCTACACGAGCGGGACGACGGGGCGGCCGAAGGGCGCGATGCTCACGCAAGGATCCGTTGCGACTCTCGCCCGGATGAATGCGCTCGCGTATCGGCTCCCTGTCGGTAGCGTGGCAGCGCTGACCGGCTCTATGTCCTTCGTCGCGGTCGTGCCGGCGCACATCATCAGTCACTTCTACGTGACGGGGACCGTACTGCTGTTGGGCAAGTGGGACGTCGAGTCGTTGATCGACACGATCGAGCAGAAGCGGGTCACCTTCACCTATCTCCCCTCGCCACTGCTGTCTGCCTTCGCCGTCGCGGCTGCGGCCGAACCCCTACGCTGGCGCAGCCTCGTGAGTCTGCTGCACTCTGGCTCCAAGGCGTCGGCGACCAAGCTGCGCGAGGTGGCCGACGTGGTCGGTGGCCTTCTCGTCGAGGGGCTCGGCATGACGGAGAACTCCGGCGGCCTGGTCACCTGCACCGTGCCCGGCGACACCGACCCCACGCAGGATCGACTGGGCACCGTTGGCCGGGCCGTGCCCGAGGTGATCATCCGCGTCGTCGATCCCCTCGGGCGGCCGCTCCCTCATGACGGCGAGACCGAGGGAGAACTGGTATTCCGGTCGCCCGCCCTGATGGCGGGCTACTGGAACAACCCCGAAGCGACGGCCGAGTCAATGCGCGACGGCTGGTACCGCACTGGCGACCTGGGCACGGTCGACGCACAGGGCTACGTCCGCATCAGCGAACGACGCGTCGACCTGATCGTCTCAGGTGGCATGAACGTCTACCCGTCCGAGGTAGAAGAGGTCATCCTTTCCGTGCCCGGCGTTCTGGCCTGCGCCGTCGTCGGGCTCCCGCATGAACGTTGGGGTCAGACCGTCGCGGCGTCGATCGTCGTCGCCCCTGGTCACGATGTCACGGAAGCCGACATCGTCGAGTGTTGTAAGGAGCGGCTCGCCAGCTTCAAGAAGCCGACCGTCATCAAGTTCGTCGACGCGCTGCCCACAACCGCGAGCATGAAGGTGTCGCGTGCCCAGGTGCGCCTGGAGATGGCACGTTCCTGGCCGAAGTGAAAGGAGGGGGTTGGCGTGATCGCAATGCCCGACTGGTACACCTCCCTTCAGCCCAGCGGCGTCGACCAACAGCTGTGTGACCGGGCCCGACGCGTCATCCCCGGAGGCATGTACGGACACAAGAACGTCGCCCTGCTGCCGAAGGGATACCCGCAGTTCTTCGAGCGTGGCTCGGGTGCATTGCTCTGGGACGTATCAGGCCGGGAGTATGTCGACCTGATGTGCTCCTGGGGCCCGGTCGTTCTCGGGCACCATAACCGCGCCGTCGACTCCGCGGTCGCAGATCAGGCCGCCCGCGGAGACTGCCTCGACGGGCCGTCCCCTGTCATGGTCGAGTTGGCCGAGCTCATGACGGACACCGTCTCGCACGCGGACTGGGCGATCTTCTGCAAGAACGGCACCGACGCAACAAGTCTGGCCGTGTCGATCGCGCGGGCTGAGACGAACCGGGGGCGGGTGCTCATGGCCGAGGGCGCGTATCACGGCATCGCGCCGTGGTCGGCGACAGAACACGCACGTGGAGTGCGCGCGCAGGAGCGTGCCGGTACCGAGCGATACACCTACAACGACATCTCGTCGCTCGAGCGCGCGGTGCAAGCATGCGGCGGCGATCTCGCCGCTATCGCCGTCACACCCATCCGCCACGAGGTCCGAAGGGACCTGGAGGACGTCCACCCCGACTTCGCGCGGCGGGTCCGCGAGCTGTGCGACCGGCTCGGCGCCGTCCTCATCCTTGACGAGATCCGGTGCGGCCTACGCGCCGACCCGCGAGGGTCGTGGGAACACCTCGGCATCCGCCCGGACCTGAGTGCATGGAGCAAGGCAATCGGCAACGGCTACCCGATCGCCTGCCTGCTCGGCGTGCGCGCGCTCGAAGAGGCGGCGACATCCGTGAGCGCGACCGGCTCCTTCTGGCTCAGCGCGGTGCCGATGGCTGCAGCCCTCGCGACGATCGGCGAGGTGCGGCGACCGGACGTGCTTGCCGGCATGGTCCTCGCCGGCTCCGCGCTGCAGACCGGCCTGCGTGAGAGGGCTGCAGCGCACGGGATCTCCGTCAGCGTGAGCGGACCACCCACCATGCCGTTCATGACGTTCGAGGGCGACACGGACTTCGACATCGCCCGGCTCTGGGCCTCGGCATGCATCCAGCACGGGCTCTACGTGCACCCCACCCACAACTGGTTCATCGGCGCCGCGCACACATCCGTGCTCATCGAAAGATCGCTGGAGGCGTCGGACCAGGCGTTCCGCCTTGTCAGACTGACGTTGTCCTAGCGGGCCTTTCCTGGCTAGTTCGATCATGAGTGCAGTCGGCTGACCTGACGCAGTCCAAAAACCGGCCCTGACCTGCAGCTATGCGCGTGTCGGTGCTCGAGGCGGCAGCCAGAGACTGTATTTCGCATATATGACTTCGATCGTAGGTAAGAAGCGTGCCAACCAGACGCACTATTACCTGCGGAGTCCGGGGGTGGACGGCAAACCACGGAACGTGGACCAGCAGTTCCTCAGGACTCGATGCGTTCTGGTTGCGCTCAGATCGCTGTGAGAGTCACGATGTCCGAGCCTGCGTGGCGAGGCCTGCGGCGTAGTCGCGGTAGTCAGCGGCGATGGGGATCGCCCCCGTGATACCCCCATCGATCTGAATGCACTGACCAGTTAAGTAACGGGACATATCCGAAGCAAGGAACGCAACCAGCGGCGCGATGTCCTGGGGTGTGCCGATGAAGGGCAACATATTGTGGCGGAGGTACATGTCGCGCATCGGATCCGGCATTGCGAGTCCCGCGGCCGACAGCGTGAGGCCCGGCGCAATGGCGTTGCATCGGATGCCGTGCTTGCCCCACTGAAGTGCGACGCAACGGCTGAGATGGATCAGCCCGGCCTTGGCGACCGGGTATCCGGTCATGTAAAC
>JANLPD010000183.1:0-3168 GCA_031367045.1 Frankiales bacterium
CCCGCGCCGGGCCTGGACCTCACCCGGTACGCCGCGGCTCTGCCGTCGGACCGGCCGTGGTTCGCGATCGGCGGGATCGACCTCGGCAACCTCGATGAGGTGCTCGAGGCAGGCGCGCGTCGGGTTGTCGTCGTACGCGCCCTCACCGAAGCCAGTGACCCACACGCCGCCGCCGCCGAGCTGACGCGGAGGCTGCGCGGATGAAGGCGGTCTACCTGCTGGTCCTGCTCGTCTGCCTGCTCGGGACCGCGCCGCTGGAGGTCGTCCTGCGGACCCGGGTCTACGCTCGGTGGCGACGACTGCTGCTGACCCTGCTGCCGGTCGTGGCCGTCTTCACGGCCTGGGACGCGCTGGCCATCCGGGCCGGCCACTGGGGCTACGACCCGCGGCAGACGAGCGGCATCGCCTTCGGCAACGTGCCCTTGGAGGAGCTGCTTTTCTTTGTCGTCGTGCCGACCTGCTCGATCCTGTCGCTGGAGGCCGTCCGTGCCGTCCGCGGCGTCCGTGGCTGGAAGGTCGGCGACGAGTGACCTACACGCAGGCTGCGCTGCTCGGCGTCGCCGCGACCGTGGTGCTGGACCTGTACGTGCTCCGGACCCGGCTGCTCGCCCGCAAGGTCTTCTGGACCGCCTACGCGATCGTCGTGTTCTTCCAGCTCGTCACCAACGGCGTGCTGACCGGCCGCGGCATCGTCTTCTACTCGGCGCACGCCGTGGCCGGTGTCGGGTCGTCCGCAGGGGAGCGGCCTCCGCTGCTCGGGAACGGACGGGTGTTCTACGCGCCGTTCGAGGACCTGCTCTTCGGCTTCGCGCTCGTCGTACAGACGATGTCGTGGTGGGTCTTCTGGGGCCGTCGGGACAGGGTTCGGCAGCGGACGGCTTAGCCCGGTTTAGCCCGGCTTAGCCCGGCTTAGCCCGGCTTAGCCCCTTGCGTCCGCTCGCCTGCCGCGTGGGCCAGTCCCCTTCGGCGGACGCAGCGGGGTGGGCTGCTGGGGTGGCTAGCGGGGTGGCTAGCGGGGTGCGGCGGGCGGCCATCGCCCTGGCGAGCCCCGGGAGCGCAACCGCGGCGCGCTTGGCCTTGCCAACGGACACCCGCTGCCTGAGCACCTGGTAGTCAGCCGCCTCGACCTCGTCGAGGATCTCGCCGTACAGCGCGAGAGCGGTCTCGATGCAGGGGCGCGAGGTGGGGTGCAGCAGCCGCACGCCCTGCGCCGCCGTCCGGTAGATCTCGCGGGTGCGGGCCACCTCGAAGGCGAGCAGGCGGCGGACCGGGCCGTCGACGATGCCGTGCTCGAGGTGCTCGCGGGTCACGCCGAACAGCCGCAGGTCTTCCATGGGCAGGTAGACCCGCCCGCGCCTCAGGTCCTCGCCGACGTCGCGGATGAAGTTCGACAGCTGGAAGGCGATGCCGAGATCGCTCGCGTAGGGGTCGGCCACCTCGCGGGGGACGATCGGCTCCAGGACCGGGACCATCTGCAGGCCGATGACCGCTGCGCTGCCATAGACATAGACCATCAGGTCGTCGTAGGTCTGGTACTGCGTGACCGTCAGGTCCATCCTCATCGAGGTCAGGAACGCCTCGACGTAGTGCATCGGGATGTCCCACCGGCGGACCGTGTCGACGACGGCCCGGCTGATCTCATGATCGCTTCCGCCCGCCTCGACGTCGGTGACGAACTGCTCGCCCCAGCCGATCAGCCAGTCCGCCTTCTCGGCGTCGGTAAGGATGCTCGCCAGGTCGTCGACGATCTCGTCCGCGTAGCGCGCAAAGCCGTAGAGGGCGTGCACGTAGGGGCGCTTCCAGGCAGGCAGCAGCAGTGTCGCGAGGTAGTACGTCCTGCCGTGGCTGGCGTTCAGCCGCCGGCAGGCCTCGTAGGAGTCGCGCAGCGCAGGATCGGTGATCCCCGCCGCGTCCAGCTCCCGCCCGCTCACGCGCGCCACGCTAGCGGCCGGCCGGCCGGGCAGGAGGGTTACCGCGACAGGGCGCGGGAGCGGTAGCTCTTGTCCTTGCCGAGGATGCGCTCGGCGGCCAGGCGGCCCGACACGAGGACCATCGGCACGCCGACACCCGGCTGGGTCCCGGACCCGGTGAACACGACGCCCTCGACCTTCGGCGCGAGGTTTGCCGGCCGGAACGGCCCGGTCTGGAAGAACGAGTGGGCCGCCGCGAACGGTGCCCCTCGCTCCATCCCGCGCTGCTGCCAGTCGGCCGGGGTCGTGACGTGCTCGACCTCGATTGCGTCCCCGAAGCCGACGTAGCCCAGGCCCTCGAGGCGGGCCACCACCTCGTCGCGGTAGCGGGGCCCGACGACGTCCCAGTCGATCCCCGCGTCCAGGTTGGGCGTCGGGAACAGCACGAAGTAGATCTGCTTGCCGGCCGGGGCCAGCGAGGCGTCGGAGTGGGTCGGGTTGGTGACCAGCACCGAGGGGTCGGTCATCAGCTGCCGGCGGTCGATGAGGTCGGCGAAGACCCCCTTCCAGGCCTTCCCGAAGTGGATGTTGTGGTGCGCGATCTTGGAGTAGCTCTGCGACGAGCCGACAAGCATCAGGAAGCAGGAAGGGGAGTAGGTCAGCGTCTTCACGCGCCGGGGCGTCACCTGCGGCGGGAGCAGCTCGCGGTAGGCCACGGGCAGGTCCGGGTTGAGCACGACCACGTCCGCGTCGTACCGCTCGCCGTCTGTGGTCTGCACCCCTACGGCGCGGCCGTGCTCTACGAGCACCCGCGACACGCTCTGCCCGTAGCGCAGCTGGACCCCGTGCTTCTCGGCGGCTCCCGCGAGGGCGCGCGGCAGGGCGTGCATGCCGCCCTTGGGGAAGAACACCCCGGCGACGGAGTCCATGTAGGCGATGACGGCGTAGATGGCGAGGGCGTCGTACGGCGACAGCCCGGCGTACATCGACTGGAAAGACAGCACCCGCTGGGTGCGGGGGTCCTTGAGGTACTGCTCCACCTTGGGCGCCAACCGCTGGAAGCCGCCGATGGCGACCAGCCTGGCCAGGTTGGGCGTGAGCAGGTCGAAGGGTGAGTCGATGTTGCGGTCGATGAAGTCCTTCATCTCATAGCGGTAGAGCTTGGAGACGAACTCGACGTAGCGCAGGTAGCCGGCCGCCTCGTCAGGGCCGCAGACCCGCTCGACCTCGGCGGCCATCTCACCAACGTCGGCGCGGA
>JANLPD010000270.1:0-4288 GCA_031367045.1 Frankiales bacterium
GGCCGAAGAGAATGGCACAAAGTTGGCACCATCCGAAGATGCCGAGGACGAGTACTCAGAGTGAAACTGCAGGCCAGAACGGGTGCGCCGCCAGGGACTTGAACCCCGAACCCGCGGATTAAGAGTCCGCTGCTCTGCCAATTGAGCTAGCGGCGCGCTTGTTGTGCACGGTGGAACGCGAGAGAGACTAGCAGGGTCAGCCCTCTCGTTGCTGCGGACCCTGGTCGACCTCGTCCGGCTCGACAGCAAACCCGACGGCGCTCACCACCAGCGCGAGCCGGGCCCGCCCTTGAAGGGCCCGACGACGTCATCGGTGACCCAGCCTCCGTAGAAGCCGCCCTGCTGCGGCCGCACCCGCTCCCCGTCCACGAAGCAGCCATCCACCGCCGCCGGGTAGAGCGCGACCGTGCCGCGCAGCGCGGCGTACGCCGGGGTCGGCTCGTCATACGTCCACGCAGCCCGCTCGGCCCGCAGGCCTCCTCCGAGCAGCGTCAAGTAGCTCGCCACACCTTTCCACTCGCACAACGAGGATCCATCGGCCGGCAGGAGCGAGCCGGGTAGCCAGTCCTCGGCGGGCAGGTACCAGGTCGGCGGGTGCGACGTCTCGCGCAGGCGGAGCGCGTGTCGGGTCCGGCAGACCTCAGCGCCACCCAGCAGCACGACGACCTCGCGGTCGGACGGCCGGAGGTCGGGCGGGCGCGGATACGCCCAGACGGACTCCTGTCCTTCGCCGGGGACGACCGGAACGACGCCGCGCGGCGGCACTACCTGCGGCGTCGTCGGCGGCCAACGACGAACAGGGCTACCAGAACTGCCGCCAGGCCGGCGGCCACGAACTCCTTGCGGACGAGCGGCCCGTTCGCAGGCGCCGGGACCGATAGCGGCGGCGCCAGGGCACGCAGCGCAGGCGGCGGCGGGACCATGGGTCCCGGGAGGATTGGGGCCGGGACGACCTCCTGCGGCGCCACCGGCTCGTGAGCCTTCACCGCAGCGGCCTTCTCCCCGACAGCCTCCTTCGCGGCAATCGCTTTCTCCACGACCGCCTCCTTCGCCAGGATGGCTGTCTCCTTCACGGACCCGGTCACCTTCTGGGTGGTCCGCTTGACGACCCGCTTGGGGCTGACCTTGTCGGCGATCGCATCGAGGGTCTCGGCCAGCCCCTCGCGGGTGCGCTCGATCTCGGCGACCAGCGTCGCTGGGTCGGGGCTTGCAACGCGCGATTCGCCCGAGGTCCGGGCCCGACCCGGCGGCGGCCTGCGCGGCGCCTTTGCCGCTGCCTTGTCGGTGCCCTCGGTCTTGTCGGTGCCCTCGGTGCCGTCAGTGTCCGCCACGCGCTGCTCCTCTGTGTTCCGCTTCGCCCTCATGGTTCGTGTCCCCGCCGGCAGCGCGAGAAACACCCCCCTCGCGCTCCAGGATGTGCGCCGCCTCGACCAGCGCGAGATGGCTGAACGCCTGCGGGAAGTTGCCCGCCATTCGCAGAAGGCCGCCGTCGTACTCCTCCGCCAGCAGCCCGACGTCGTTGCGGAGCTCCAGCAGCTCCTCAAACAGCGCGGTGGCCTCCGGGACCCGGTCACACATCGCCAGCGCACTGACCAGCCAGAACGAGCAGGCCAGGAAAGAGCCCTCGCCGGGAGCCAGCCCGTCGACGCCCTCGCTCGTGTCGTAACGGTCGACCAACGGCCCGTGCCGCAGGCCCTTCTCGATCGCGGCAACCGTCGAGACAACCCGCGGGTCGTCGCCCGGCAGGAAGCCCACGATCGGCATGACGAGCAACGCAGCGTCCAGGGCGGTGCCCCCGTAGGACTGGGTGAAGGCGCCGAGCCCGGTGTTCCAGCCCTGGTCGCAAATCTCTGCATGCACGCGGTCGCGGACGACCCGCCAGTGGTCAACAGGCCCCGGCAACCCGTGCTTCTCGAACCCCTGGACGGCCCGGTCGAAGGCGACCCAGACCATCACCTTCGAGTGGGTGAAGTGCCGGGCCGGGCCCCGCACCTCCCACAACCCCGAGTCGGGCCGGTCCATGACGGTCTCGAGGTGACGCAGGCCGGCTCGCTGCACCGACCAGGAGAAGGCGTTCGCGGGCAGGCCCGCTTCACGGGCGATGTGCAGAGCTGCCATCACCTCGCCGAAGACGTCGAGCTGGAACTGCGAGGAGGCCTCGTTGCCGATGCGCACCGGCCGGCTGCCCTCGTAGCCCGAGAGGTGGGCCAGCTCCAGCTCGGGCAGGGTCCGCTCGCCCGCCAGCCCGTACATGATCTGCAACTCCTCAGGAGCGCCCGCGACCGCCCGCAGCAACCAGTCGCGCCAGGCCCCGGCCTCGTCGATGTGCCCGGACTGGACCAGGGCGCCGAGCACGAGGGTCGCGTCACGCAGCCAGCAGTACCGGTAGTCCCAGTTGCGGGCACCGCCGATCTGCTCGGGCAACGAGGTCGTCGGGGCGGCGACGATGCCCCCCGTCGGCTCGTAGGTCATGGCCTTCAGGATCAGCAGCGAACGGCGCACCGCCTCGGCGTACGGCCCGCTGTATCTGCAGCGGCTGATCCACTCGCGCCAGAACTCCTCGGTCCGGGCGATGCCGTCGGCGACATCGGGGGGCGGCGGCAGGTCGGCGTGGGAGGGGAACCAGACCATCGAGTAGTCGGCGTGCTGTCCCGCCTTGAGGGTGAAGTGCTGATGATGGGCGCGGTTGCGTCCCCGTCGGTCCGGCTCGGGCAGGACGTAGCCGCGCAGCACCACCGCGTCAGGACCGGCGATGGCCAGCAGGCCGGGCCCGCCCTGGTCGTCGCCGAGCCGCCTGACCCAAGGCGTTGCGGCGCCGTAGGCAAAGCGGATCACCCACCGCACGGACATCTCGACCTCGCCGGACGTGCACTCCACCCGCCGGACCAGCTTGACCCCACCGTCCCTCGGGGGCATGGCGTCGATCAACGTCACGGCGCCGCTGTCGGTCTCCCAGGTGGTCTCCAGGACCAGGGACTCGCCCCGGTAGCGGCGGGAGGTGCGTCGTACGGCGCCGTCGGCCAGGTGACTGGGGCAGATCTGCCAGCGGCCGTTGTCCTCGCCCCCCAGCAGGCTCGAGAAGGTCGCCGCCGAGTCGAACCGGGGCAGGCAGAGCCAGTCCACCGAGCCGTTGTTGCCGACAAGTGCCATCGTCTGGAGGTCGCCGACAACGGCGTAGTCCTCGATCCGCAGGCCGGGCTCGGTGAGGCGGGTCACCGGGTGATCGTGCCCCATGCCGACCCTTGCCTACTGGTTTCTAGTTGCACAGTATTTGCAACTGCATCTAGCATGCAGACGTGACCCTGAACCGTCGCGGCCTCGCCGTTGCCGCCATCGCCCTTCCGCTGTTCGCCCTCGCGGCCTGCGGCAGCGCCCCCAACGCCGGCGCGGCCAGCGCCGATACGGGCAGCGCGGCGCCGAACGGCGGCAAGATCGTCGTCGCAACGACCGTCGCGCCGATCACCTCGATTGCCGCGAACATCGGCGGCGACCGCGTCCAGATCTTCGGCATCGTGCCGGAGGGGACCAACAGCCACACCTACGAGCCACCGCCGCAGGTCTCCAAGATCCTGTCGAAGGCCGACGTCGTCTTCGTCAACGGCCTGAAGCTCGAAGACCCGACGTTCGAGCTCGCGCGGAGCAACAACAAAGACGGCGCGCTGATCGTGCAGGTGGGGACACAGACGCTGCCGGAGTCGCAGTACATCTACGACTTCTCCTTCCCCAAGTCCGACGGCAAGCCCAACCCGCACCTGTGGACCGACCCGCTGTTCGCCATCAAATACGCCGACGTCATCACCGCGACGCTGAGCCAGCGTGACCCGGCCAACAAGGCCTACTACGAGGCCAACCACGTCGCCTTTGTGAAGCGGGCGACCGCGCTGTCGGACGCGCTGAAGACCGACCAGGCGACGATTCCCGGCGGCAAGAAGGAGTTGCTGACCTACCACGACGCCTACGCCTACTTTGGTCGGGACTACGGCTGGAACGTCATCGGGGCCGTGCAGCCGTCGAACTTCGAGGACCCGACTCCGAAAGAGGTCGCGCGCCTGATCGACCAGATCAAGCAGCGCAAGGTCCCGGTCATCTTCGGCTCCGAGGTCTTCCCCTCCAAGGTGCTGGCGCAGATCGCCAAGGAGACCGGCGCCCGCTACGAAGACACGCTGCGCGACGACGACCTGCCCGGCAAGCCCGGAGACAAGGAGCACTCCTGGCTCGGCCTCATGCGCTACGACTTCCGCACGATGGTGAAAGGCCTTGGCGGTACGACGGCACACCTCGACGCGCT
>JANLPD010000305.1:0-2374 GCA_031367045.1 Frankiales bacterium
CGACGCAGATGTTGGTGTCAAAGGATTCGTAGCGCCGGAGCAGGACCCCGCTGGACACCTCGAGCCACCCGGTCATGCCTCACGCTAACCGCAGGCGAAGGGTTGAAACAGCGAAGGGATTGCGCGCGCTGCCCCCTGAGCCCTGGCGGGGGAGGCTGGTGGGGTGACGGTCGTCTGGCGCCAGGACTTCCCTGACCCGTTTGTGCTGCGCACCGAGGGCCGCTACTACGCCTACGCCACGCAGACCGGCGCGCTGGACGTGCAGGTGATGAGCTCACCCGACCTGTATTCCTGGACCCACCTCGGCAATGCGCTCGCCGCTCTTCCGGGGTGGGCCGAACCCGGTCGCACATGGTCGCCCGCGGTGCTGGCCCGACCGCAGGGCTACGTCCTGTACTACGCGACCAGGCTGCGCGCCACGGGCCGGCAGGCGCTTTCGGTGGCGGTCGGGGACCACGCGGAGGGGCCGTTCGTCGACCGGTCTGCAGCGCCGCTGGTCTACCAGCAGGCGCGCGGTGGTTCGATCGATCCGGATCCGTTCGTCGACGTTGACGGGACGGCGTATCTGCTGTGGAAGAGCGAGGACAATGCGCTCGGCGGGCGCGCGGTGTTGTGGGTGCGCCGGCTGCAATCTGATGGTCTGGGTTTTGCCGGTCGCCCGGTCAAGGTCCTGCGCCAGCGGCTCCCGTGGGAAGAGCCGCTGGTCGAGGCGCCGTCGCTGGTGCGCTGCGGCGACCGATATCACTTGTTGTACAGCGGTGGCTGGTGGGAGTCGTCGTCGTACGGCGTGGGACATGCCAGCAGCCGGTGTCCGACCGGCCCCTTCACGGTCACCTCCACCGCCGGGCCGTGGCTGCACGGACCGCATGGGCCCGGCGGGCAGAGCGTCGTACAGGACGCCGGCGGGCAGCTGCACCTTGCCTACCACGCCTGGCTCGATGGGCGGGTCGGCTACGCGTACGGCGGTGTGCGGGCGCTGCACATCGACCCGCTCGACCTCTCCAGTGCCGTTCCGCGGCTGGGCAGCTGACTGCAGGCGTCGGCGCTACGGTGGTGGCCTGTGGCTGGTAGGTGACCCGCGGAGGCTGGAGGGCTTGTCGTGAGTGGAGTACGGGTCCTGGTGGGCACTCGCAAGGGTGCCTTCGTGTTGACGGCAGACGGCAAGCGCGACCGGTGGGAGGTGAGCGGCCCGCATTTCGCGGGCTGGGAGATCTACCACGTCAAGGGATCCCCGGCCGACCCGAACCGGCTTTACGCCTCGCAGTGCAGCGGCTGGTTCGGCCAGGTCATCCAGCGCTCCGACGACGCCGGGGCGACCTGGCGGCCGGTCGGCAACCGCTTCGAATACGAGGGTGTTGCCGGCACCCACCAGTGGTACGACGGAACGCCGCACCCATGGGAATTCGCGCGGGTCTGGCACCTCGAACCGTCACTGACCGATCCGGACACGGTCTACGCCGGCGTGGAAGACGCTGCGCTGTTCCGCTCGACCGACGGTGGAATGCAATGGCAGGAGCTGTCCGGACTGCGTCATCACAACACCGGTGCCTCCTGGCAGCCCGGGGCCGGCGGCATGTGCCTGCACACGATCGTCCAGGATCCGAGCGACCCCGGTCGGCTCTTCGTTGCCATCTCGGCTGCTGGGGTGTTCCGCAGCGACGATGCCGGTCTCACATGGCGGCCGATGAACCGCGGCCTGCGGTCCGAAGGTATCCCCGATCCGGCCGCCGAGGTCGGGCACTGCGTCCACCGCATCGCCCTGCACCCGGCGCGCCCGCAGGTGCTGTTCATGCAGAAGCACTGGGATGTCATGCGCAGTGACGACGCCGGTGAATCGTGGCAGGAGATAAGCGGCAACCTGCCCTCCGACTTCGGGTTTCCGATCGACGTGCATGCACACGAGCCCGACACCGTGTACGTCGTACCGATCAAGAGTGATTCCGAGCACTTTCCGCCGGACGGGAAGTTGCGGGTCTATCGAAGCCGGACGGGGGGCCACGAGTGGGAGGCGCTCACCAACGGGCTGCCGCAGAGCAACTGCTACGTCAACGTGCTCCGCGACGCGATGGCCGTCGACAGCCTCGACGCGTGCGGCGTCTACGTCGGCACCACCGGTGGTCAGGTGTACGCCTCGGCCGACGCCGGGGACAGCTGGTCACCGATCGTCCGCGACCTACCGGCCGTGCTCTCAGTGGAAGTGCAGACGCTGACGTGATTCGGGTCGTGCTCCCCGCGCACCTGCGGGCGCTCGCGAAGGTGACCGGCGAGGTGCGCCTGCACGTCGACGGTGTCGCCTCGCAACGATCGGTCCTGGGGGCTCTCGAGGCGATGTACCCGATGCTGCGAGGGACCATCCGCGACCAGGACACGCATA
>JANLPD010000311.1:0-3978 GCA_031367045.1 Frankiales bacterium
CTGCTGCTGGCAGTCGCCGTGGTCCTGGCCATCGAGATGAAGGGCCTGCTGCTCGGGGAGTCGGCCGACCGCGAGGCCGTCGCCGCCATCCGGGCCGCTCTGGTGGACGGGCAGAGCGTCACCCGGGTGATCCACCTCAAGACACTTCACCTGGGGCCCGACGAGCTGCTCGTTGCGGCCAAGATCGCGGTCGCGCCAGGGCTCACCCTGCCGGCTGTCGCCCGCGCCATCGACGAGGCCGAGAGCCGGGTGCGCGTCGCCGAACCGCTGGCCAGCGCGATCTACCTCGAGCCCGACCTGGACCGCGGCGGCACCCCCTAGCCTTTTGTGCCACGGAGTTCATAGCCGGACCCCGGGTCGGCGGCGGCGATCAGTCGTTCTTGGATCCGTCACCGTCGTCGTGACCGCGCCCCTTGCGCTTGGGCGGCGGGTCGGTAGGCGTCGAGGGTCGGGTCGGGGGGGCGGTCACCGTCGGCACGCTGATGGCAGGCAGGTCGGGCTCGAGCTGTCCGGCGGCGGCTCGGACGCGATCGGCCCGCACGGGGCTGAGTCGCCCGTCCTTCTCAAACGCTGCGACGTGCGCCCGCAGGCTGGCCAGCGCGACCCGGGCCTTGGCCCCGTCGCCCGTACGGGCCGCCGCCGTCACCAGCGCCACGTCGCCCTGCAGCGACCTGGTCACGTCGGCTGCGGGAGAACCACCAGCACCACCGCCGCACCCGCTGAGCAGGACGGCGGTGCAGGCAGCCGCAGCCAGGCGAGCGGGCTTCATGGCTGCACGCTTCGTCGCAGGTCGTCCAGATGCCGCTCGAGTACGGGTGCGCTCGGACCAGGTGTGGGTCCGACCCCAGCACTGCCGGTGCTGCCCCGGCCCCCACGTACTGCTGCAACGCCGAGAACAGTTGCCAGGACGACCGCGATGAGCAGCCCTGCGCCGACCATGGCCGGCCGCCGGCCGACCCCGTGGCTGCCTGTGGGGGCGACGCGCGAGGGGCGCTGGGGCAGGCGAGTAGCACGGGCCGGCGCTGGTGCGGCGGGGCCGACCAGGGTCGGATCAACCATGGCGGGGGGCGGGTTTCGCGACCCACCAGTGAGCGCCTGCGCCACCTCCACCGCGGTCGGACGGTCGGCCGCGTCGTCCGCCGTCATGCGGTCGAGCAGAGCCGGCCAGGGCGCGGGGAGCGTCGTCGGGATGAAAGGGCGGCGATCCAGGCGGGCGAGGGCGCACTCGACGGGACCTCCGTCGTACTCCCGTCGGCCGGTCAGGCATTCAAGGAGGACAAGGCCGAGGGCGTAGACGTCGGCTGCCGGCCCGACGTCGCGGCCGCGGACCTGCTCCGGCGACAGGTAGGGGGCAGTCCCGATCGTGAGGCCGGTCCCGGTGAGGCGGGCTTCGTCCAGGATCCGCACGATGCCGAAGTCGGCCAGCCGCGCCCGGCCGTCACTGCCAAGCAGGATGTTGGCGGGCTTGACGTCACGGTGCACGATGCCGCGCTCGTGCACGTGGGCCAGCGCCGCCGCAAGCTGACTGCCGATCTCGGCGACGCGCTTAAGGGGCAACTCGCCGTCCAGGCAGCAGGCAGCGAGGGTCGGGCCGTCGACGAGCTCCATGACCAGGTACGACGTCGTGCGGCCGTCAGGGCCGGCGACCGCGACGGTGTCGTGCACCGCAACCAGGTTGGGGTGGCTGAGCGAGGCGAGGGTGCGCACCTCGGTCCGCACGCGGGCAGCATCGCTGGCCTCGACATCGTGTCGGAAGGCCTTCACGGCGACGTCACGTTCCAGCACCGTGTCGCGGGCACGGTGGACCCGGGAAGTCGCGCCGGTGCCCAAGAGCTCGCCCAACTCGTAGCGGCCACCCAAAAGTACGGCTGGCGACTGCAGGTCTGTCACACGATGGGCCTGCCCCCGACCTGAGCGGGGGACACCTTTGCAGCCGGGTGACCTCATCGACCACCAGCCCGATGAGCACCTCAGGGCGTGGGGCAGGATCGCGGCGTGGCAGCTCCTGGCTTCGATGTAGCCGACGCTGGCCTGGCCGAGCAGGGCCGGCGCCGCGCGGACTTCGCCCAGCACGCGATGCCGGTGCTGGCTCGGCTGCGTAGCAGGTTTGCCGACGAGCGGCCGTTGGACGGCCTGGTGGTCGCGGCCTGCATGCACGTGACGGCAGAGACCGCGGTCCTCGTCCGCACCCTCACCGCTGGCGGCGCGACGGTGCACCTGGCGGCGTGCAACCCGCTGTCGACGCAGGACGACGTCGCAGCGGCGCTCGCGGTCGACGGCGTCGGCGTTCATGCGCGGCACGGCATCAACCGGGCGGGGTACGCCGCCCACCTACGAGCCGTCCTGGCGGCGCGCCCCCAGCTCGTGCTCGACGACGGCTGTGATCTGGTGGGACTCCTGCACGCCGAACCTGCTCTCCTGCAAGGGGTTCGGGCTGCCTGCGAGGAGACACCAACGGGGGTGCTGCGGCTGCGGCAGATGGCCGCGGACGGTGCGCTAAGGCTGCCGGTCGTCGCCGTCAACGACACCGCGACCCAGCTGCTCGTGGCCAACCGGCACGGCACGGGGCAGTCGACGCTGGACGCGGTGATGCGCTCGACCGGCGTGCTGCTCGCCGGCACGACAGTGGTCGTCGCGGGCTACGGCTGGTGCGGCTCGGGGGTCGCTTCCCGGGCCCGCGGCCTGGGTGCCTCGGTAGTCGTGACCGAGGTCGACCCGCATCGTGCGCTGGAGGCCATCCTGGACGGCCACCGCGTCCTGCCGATGACGGACGCTGCCCGGGTCGGTGACGTGTTCGTTACCGCGACCGGCAACAGCGACGTCCTCACGGCGCAGCACTTCGCGGTGATGAAGGACGGGGCGGTGCTCGCCAACGTCGGCCACTTCGATGTGGAGGTCGACGTCGCCGCGCTGGCCGCGGCGGCGGTAGAGGTTCAGCGGGTGCGGCCTCAGGTCGACGCCCATGTGATGGCCGACGGACGGCGGCTGCTGCTGCTCGCCGAGGGTCGTCTCGCCAACCTGGCGGCGGCCGAGGGCCACCCGCCGGCGGTGATGGACGTGTCGTTCGCCCTGCAGGCGCTGACGCTGGAGTGGCTGGTGGGTGTCTCGCTGGAGCCCGGCGTCCACGAGGTCCCCGCCACGCTGGACACCGAGGTCGCCCGCGCCCGGCTCGAGGCGGTCGGGGTCGGCCTCGACGTGCTGACCGCCGCGCAGGTGCGCTACCTGTCGACCTGGCGGGCCTGAGCGCCGTGCCGAGCGGGACCTACCTGCTGAGCGGTCCCGACGGGCCGTTCGCCCGGGAGCGGTTCGCCAGCGCCCCCGGTCCGCTGGGCTGGCGATACGCCGCCACCCGCGAGGACCCCGTGACGGGTGCGCCGCTCGGTGGGCTCGACCTCGTCCTGGACGCGCGCGGGCGCGTCCTGCGCCTGCAGATGACCGCAGCCGGCTGGGAGCTGCGCGGGGGAGCAGTCGGGGACGCGCAGGTGCTCTGGCTGCGCGGCGATGTCGAGCAGGCCGCTGTCGCCGAGGGCTTCACCGGCACCAGCCCTGCCTTCGCCCTCGCGGCCGTACGCCGGCTGCGCCCCGGCAGCGCCGGGGTCCGGGGGCGGTTCGCGCACGTCGGGGACGACGCCCTCGCGGTCCTGCTGGTCGACCGCGTATGGCGCTCCGCCGGGTCGTTCTACGAGGTGGACGACCTGGCAACGGGGGAGCGAGGCAGTGTGGTGATCGAGGGGGACGTCGTCCGGTCCGCCCCGGGCGTCATCCTGGTCGGGCTCGACCGTGGTCCTGACGCGGGGCCCGGCCCGGTCCTTCCCGAACGGCCCGGCGAGCTGCTTGACACGGTCGTGGCAGGGTTGGCCGACCTGGGGTGGCAACACTGACACGATGGCGGTAACCTGCTCGGCGTGCCTTCCCTCGCGACCACGCTCACGATCCACGAGGCGGCCACCACCACCGGGTGGTCGGCGCGGATGCTGC
>JANLPD010000338.1:0-4730 GCA_031367045.1 Frankiales bacterium
TTCGGGTTGTGGCCTCGTTCTCGACCCCCTCTGCCACGACCTGGAGGGACAGGTTGCCGGCCAGGTCGATGATGGAGCGCACGATCTTGGCATCGTCGTCGTCGCTGCACATGTTGGTCACGAAGCTCCTGTCGATCTTCACTTCGTGCACCGGCAGCCGCTTGAGGTAGGAGAGCGAGGAGTACCCCGTCCCGAAGTCGTCGATAGACAGGCGTACGCCCATCGCGTCGAGCTGGTCCAGTAGGCCCATCGTGCGCGACGGGTCGATCAGCACGCTGGTCTCGCTGATCTCGAAGGTCAGCAGCTCTGGCGGAACGTCGTGCTCGCGCAGTAGCGCGCCCAGATCCACGGCGAGGAGCGGGTCGACGAGGCTGCCGGCAGAGACGTTGACCGCCACCCCTAGTTCGCGACCCGCCGCCCTCCACGTACTGCACGCGAGGATTGCCTCACGAAGCACGAACCGCATCAGCGGGCCGATCAGGCCACTGCGCTCGGAGTCCGGCACGAAGTCCCCGGCCGTCAACAGGCCATGGACCGGGTGGGCCCATCGGACGAGGACCTCGACGCTGTCCACGGCCATCGTGTCGAGGCGCACCTTGGGCTGGACCAGGAGGTGGAGCTGCCGCTGCGCGATCGCCGTCCGCAGCTCCCCGATCAGGGCCAGTCGTCCCGGATCGACACCGCTGATGCCGGGGTGGAAGACCCGGATACCCGCCCTGGATGCCTTGGCGTCGTACATCGCCAGGTCCGCCCGCTTGAAGATCGTCGACATCTCGGTGCCGTGCTCCGGGGCAAGCGCGACGCCGATCGAGCCACCCACCTCGACCTGGTGGCCGTCGAGGTCGACCGGCCTCGTGAGCGCGATCAGCAGACTTCGGGCGCAACGCATCACCTCGCCCTCCGAGCCGGCTCGGGGGACCACGATCGCGAACTCGTCACCCCCGAGCCTGGCCACCACAGCCTCGCTGCCCGCCGCCTCGTCGAGGCGACGGGCCACCTCGACGAGCAGCATGTCGCCGTACTGGTGACCGAGCGTGTCGTTGACCTCCTTGAACCGGTCCAGATCCAAGATCATCACGGCGGTGCTCGTCGGACCGGGGCGCCAGGGCGTGGCCAGCGCCTCGACAAGCTCGCGCTGGATGAAGGCCCGGTTGGGTAGACCGGTCAGCGCGTCGTGCAGCGCGTCATGGCGCAGCCGGTCGAGCAGCTGGCTGTTCTGCAGCGCCACACCGGCATGGTTGATCAGCGTCTCGAGCAGTCTCACGTCGTTGCTGTCGAACGTCCTGACGTCCCCGAGCCGGTCCGCCACGGTCACCAGCGCGACCACACCAGAATCGCCCTTCAGCGGCGCGATGATGGCGTCGCGCAACCCGCGCTCCGCCAAGTGCTCGCGCTTGGCCTGCTCCCTGCTGCCGTGGGGCAGCAGCATCGGGGTGCCCTGCTCCAGGACCCGCAGCGTCATCGAACCTGGCGCTGCCAGCCCGGCCACCTCGCTGCGCACGAGCCGCCCGTCTGGGGTCAGCAACATGCGCACGGCAGGTCCCTGATCGTCCGCAGACAGGAAGACGATGTCGGCGCGCTCGGCCCTGAGCAGCTCGCGGGCTTCGGTCAGGACGTTGAGGATGACCTCTTGGACCTCGGGGTTGCTGCTCACCGCCTGGCTGAACCGGTAGAGCCGTTCGAGCGACAGGTGGCGCCCGTTCAGCCGCGCATAGGCCCGGTAGGCGACCAGCACGATGAGCGCGCTGCCCACAAGGGGGACGGCGGCACCGCCGTCGACGGCGAGTGCATAGACCGCCACCAGCGCCAGCGTGCCCACCGCGATCGCCCGCGCAGCCTCCAGCAGGGGCTCGCGGGCCAGGTCCAGCCAGTTGAGGGTCCGCTCGTAGGCGGCGATGGCCACCGTTGTGGCGACGGCATCCAGCGCTCCTGCTGCGGCCACAGCGGCGTAGGTCGCCAGCCAGGTGGACACACCGTGCTGCCGTGCGCCCAGGTGGAAGGCAGCGAAGACGGCGAGCGCCAGCACGGAGTTCGCGCACAGCAGTGCAAGGTTGTAGCCCAGCTTGATTGGTACCTGCCGGCGATGGAGCGCGAACACCAGGGCTGGACCGACGAGGCGACCGAGGATCAGCGCGCCCGGGGAAGCGAAGAACAACCCGAGCACAAGGGGGATCTCACAGATCGAGACGGTCTGGGCCTCTCGTCGCACCTGGACGTGGAGCACGAACAGCTCGACCAGCCCGAACATCACCGCCAGGACCCACCAGGGAACCCGCGGGCCGTCAGGGGTGGCAGCGGAGGCGAGCTCGGCCGGCCACAGCGCGGCCGCAAGACCGAGAAGGGCGGCGATCACCAGCAGGACGCCAAGCGTTCCCGTGACCAGGTCAAGCGGCTGCCAACCGGCGGCCTCAGCGGGTGCCGGCGCAGCCTGTTCTGGTTCGTCGTCCGGCTGGCCGGCGCCGTGGGGAACCATGCCATCTCCTCTGCCGGACAGCAGGGAATGCTGCATCGGAACGACGCGCCGACGGCGCGCCTTGCGTCAGGATCGGCAGGCTCGTGACACCCCTTGAGCCGGAACTGCTCCGCTGCGATGCAACAAGGTGGCGTGGTCAACACCCCCTCCCGCGAGAGGTCTACGGCCGGTGTACGGCACCGAGGCGCACCGGAAATACGCCGAACGGGTGATCCACAAAACGACCAGCTGGCGGTTCACCACGGTGGAGGTGGCACCGACAACGTTACGGACGGCACCTCTGCCGAGCAGAAGGAGAAGACATGATCACCAAGAACCAGCTCAGGGGCAGGACCTGGACCTTCCGGAGCACCAACCAGTCTCGACCCGTCGGGCGTACTGCCATCGCCGCCCTGGCCGTTGGCGCCATCCTCGGCGGCGGCCTCGCCGTTGCCACCGTGACGAGCTCGGCTAGCACCGTGACGATCTCGGCCAGCCCCACTCCGCTCGGCCGCACCTGGGCCTGAGCGAAAGGGTCCGAGCGACGGACGAAGCAGCAAGCGCCAACAGTGCGCCGGCCCTCCCATCCGGAGGCGCCGGCGTACTGCTGTGACGTGTCGAACCGCGTCGCGTCGGCTAGGACACCGTGCCCACCAGCTCGGCCAGCGAGTCCTCGATGCAGGCAGCAAGCACGTCGATGTCTGGCATGGCGTCGCGGTCGGCGTTGAGACCGTAGTAGACGCCGCCGTCGTAGGAGGTCAGGCCGATCGACACCGCCTGCCCCTTGGCCAGGGGCACCACCGGGTACATCTGGAGCATCTTCGCCCCTGCGGCGTAGAGCGGGAACTGCGGCCCTGGCACGTTGGTGACAACGAGGTTGAACAGGCGCTTGGTCATCGTGGAGGCGGCGCGCGCGCCGAGCGAGTGGATGGTCGGCGGCGCGAACCCGGTCAGCTGCACGAGCGCGTCAGCGCCGACCGCCTGGCCGCTCTCCTTGTGCCCGCGCATGGCGAACGACACTTGGCGCAACCGCATGACCGGGTTGCCTTCCCCGACCGGCAGATCGACGAAGTACGAGGACACGCGGTTGCCCATCTCGCCCTTGCCCTCGGTGCGTACCGAGACTGGGACCATTGCGCGGATCACCGAGGTCGGCGTGACCGCCTCGCCGCGTGTCAACAGCCAGGAGCGCAGCGCACCAGCCACGGTCGCCAGGACGACGTCGTTCACGGTGCCGCCGTGGGTCTTGCGGATCCGCTTGTAGTCGTCGAGATCGGTGCACGCCATCCCGTAACGGCGCTGCTCCCCGATGGACACATTGAGCGGAGAGCTCGGCGCGGAGCGGACCATCGTGCGGGCGCTCGCGAAGACTCCCCCCGCGACGGAAGCAACCTGGGAAGCGGTAGTCCGTAAGTCGGTGACCGCGGCCCGCGCGGTATCCACGATCTGAGTCGGCCGTTTCACGGCGTCGGTGAGGGCGCCGGTGATCAGGCCAAGCACCCCCGGGCCCCGGGTAGGCGTCCAGTCGTCGTACGGCACCTCACGCGGCGTCGGCGTGAGGTCGAGCAGGACGGTCCCGAGGTCCACGGCGGAAACGCCGTCGACCATCGCGTGGTGGGTCTTGGTGACGATGCCGACGCGGTCGTCCGACAACCCCTCGACGAGGTAGATCTCCCAGAGCGGCCGGTTGCGGTCGAGCTGTCGGCTCTGCAGCCGGCCGACGAGCTCACGCAGCTGGGCGTCGTTGCCCGGCTTGGGGAGGGCACTGCGGCGCACGTGGTAGGTGACGTCGAAGTCCTCGTCGTCGACCCAGACCGGGTTGGCAAGACGACCGGGAACCCAGCGGACCTTCTGGCGGTAGCGGGGGACGAGCGCGATGCGTTCGGTGATGAGAGCGACCAGCCGGTCGTAGTCGAAGCCGTCCGGCGGCTGCTCGAAGGTCAGCACACCACCGACGTGCATGGCCGTGGTCGGCGTCTCCATGTATAGGAACGAGACATCGAGCGGACCCAGCCGGTCAGCCATGGGCACACCTCTCCAGCGCGGCACCTCTCGCGGGCAGCAGCATCGTCACACAGGACATGCCGTCAGATCCGTGCAGTCACGAGCAGGAGCGAGCAGGCGCCGGCACTGTTGTGCGCATCGCGAGAGTGGCGACGTAGCCGCTGACTTCCGGCGGCGTGCGCAGCCGCGTGTAGCCGCTGCCCAAGGTCACCGTGAGGGCGCCGGCGGCGGCCTTGGGCTCGGCCATGAGCCGCGCGCCGAGCACGTTGGCTGC
>JANLPD010000354.1:0-2452 GCA_031367045.1 Frankiales bacterium
CCGCCGGGCTCGAGCTCACGGCGCCCACCACCGGCGCCGCTGGTGTCCTTGTCCACGGTCGCCTGCGACCGCTGCCGACCGGGACCGTCCTCGGGGTGCCGGCCGACCTAGCGGCGCTGGCCCGCAGCGAGGTCCTGTCCGCGCGAGGCCTCGCCCGGGTGCCGCTTGACCTCGCGCTGCCCGGCGCCCCTGTGGTCGACGACGTCTCGGTCGGAGCCCTCGTGACGAGGCGCCTCGGCCGCGAGGTGGTCGAGCGCCTCGTCGACCCGCTGCTCGGCGGCGTCTACGCCGGCCGTGCCGACAACCTGTCGCTGATGGCGACCCTGCCCCAGCTGGCCCTTCCTGCAGCGCGCCACCGCAGCCTCGTCCTGGCCGCCCGCGAGGCCCGGGCGACGCCTGCCCCCGGCCCCGTCTTCGCCTCGGTGTCAGGCGGTCTCGGGGCATTGCCGCCAGCCGTCGCCGCTGCCAGCGGTGCCGAGATCCGCCTCCGCACCACGGTCCGCGGTCTCGCGCGCACGGCCACCGGCTGGCGCGTCGAGACCGGCTCCAAAGCCGACCCGACCTATGTCGACGCGGACGCCGTCGTGCTGGCCCTGCCGGCCGCGCCGGCCGCCCGCCTGCTCAAGGACGTCGCACCGACCGCCGCTGCCGAGCTCGCCGCCGTCGACTACGCCAGCGTCGCCATCGTCACCCTCGTGCTGGACCTACCTGCGCCGGGGCAGGGCAGTGGCTACCTCATCCCGGCAACCGAAGGGTTCGCGACGAAGGCGGTCACCTTCGCGAGCCGCAAGTGGCCGCGCCTGGCCGGCGAGGTCGCCGTGGTGCGGGCCAGCATCGGCCGGCAGGGCGACGAGCTCGAGCTCCAGTGCGACGACGGCGAGCTCGTCGAGGTGGTCCGGGCTGAGCTGGAGCGGGTCGTCGGTCCGTCCGGGGCGCTCGTGGACAGCCGGGTCACCCGCTGGGGTGGAGCCCTCCCGCAGTACGCCGTCGGCCACCTCGACAAGGTCGCCCGGATCAGGCGCGAGGTCGCCAGGCACCCCGGCCTGGCCGTGGCGGGCGCGGCGTACGACGGGGTCGGTGTCCCGGCCGTCGCGCGCAGCGGGCAGCAGGCCGCCCAGGTCGTGCTGGCCTGCCTGGCAGCGCCCATACTGGGGGAATGACCGACTCGAACGGACCGTCCACCGCCAGCGCCAACGAGCTGAACGAGCAGCTGCTCTACACGATGTACGCCGTCTTCAAGGCGACCTCGCTGCTGCCCGAGGACCGTTCGGCACTCGCCGCGCAGGCGCAGGGTCTGCTGGACGAGGCGTTGGCCAAGGACGTCTACACCCGAGGCACCTACGACGTGGCCGGCTACAAGGGCGATGCCGACCTGCTCGTCTGGTGGACCTGCCCGGACCCCGACGTGCTGCAGGACACCTACGCGCGGTTCCGTCAGACGCAGCTGGGGCGACACCTGTCGCCGGTCTGGTCGAGCGTCGGCCTGCACCGCCCGGCCGAGTTCAACCGCAACCACATCCCGGCGTACGTCCGCCGGGAGGACCCCAAGAAGTACGTCTGCGTCTACCCGTTCAACCGCTCGCTCGACTGGTACCTGCTGCCGGACTACGAGCGCCGCGGGATGTTGTCCGAGCATGGCATCGCCGGCCGGGAGTTCGAGGACGTGCGGGCCAACACCGTCGCCGCCTTCGGTCTGGGCGACTACGAGTGGCTGCTGGCCTTCGAGGCCGACGAGCTGCACCGCATCGTCGACTGCCTGCGCCACCTGCGGGCCTCGCGGGCCCGGCTGTTCACCAAGCTGGAGACACCGTTCTACAGCGGCGTGATGAAGCCGGTGTCGGAAATCGTCGCCGCACTGCCCTAGCAGTTAGCGCGAGCGGTCCTCGGCGAGGGCCAGCCAGTTCTCGCCGTAAATCAGACCTTCGTCACTGGCCGCGGGATGCGACCCGTCCTCGAGCAGCTCAAACCAGACGCCCTTGGCGTGGCCGCGAAACGGCCGGTCCGTGCCCCAGACCTCGGCCATGGTCTCGATCAGCGCGAGGCCTCGCCCGGTACCGGCCTGTAGGCCGTTGGTGCGCCGGTGCGGTGTGCTCGGGTTGTTGTCCGCGACGGTGACGCGCAAAGCGCCGGAACGGCACTCGAGCTGGAGCAGAAGGGGGGTGCGGGCGTGCAGGATCGCATTGGTCGCGAGCTCGCTGGTGAGCAGGGTCACGGTGTCGCACAGGTGGTCCAGGTCCCAGTCGGACAGCGTGCTGCGCACCACCTTGCGGGCAGCGGCCACGCTGCGCGCGTCAGCGGGCAGCTCGACCGGCACCGGTCCCAACGGCACCCTCGAACCCCTCTCGACCTTGGTCGTCACATCATGGACCCTCCATGAGGATCGACCCTGCAGGCCGGTCGCGACTCGGCCGTATGCAGCAACCTTGCACCCGAACCGTTGCACCCGAACCTT
>JANLPD010000388.1:0-3932 GCA_031367045.1 Frankiales bacterium
CAAGGCGATGGGTACCGAGCCGGCCACCGTGGAGATCACCTCCGACGGGAGCCCGGTCGTCGCCGGCGGGGTGGCCGTCGACAGCCAGCCGGGCGGCCCGGTGACGGACGTCTCGTTCGCCGGGTCGGCGCTGCCGCTTTCTGGTCCCGCCGTCCTGACCGACCTCGTCATCGACCGGCCGACCGAGAGCGACCTGATCATGTCTGCGCTGCAGAGCGACGCCGTGGTCGAGGTCCGCCCGATCCCGGTCAAGGGCGTCCCCGGGCCGCTGCCGGCGGCCATCCGGGTGCCCGTCGCGGGAGGACGAAGCTACGTCTTGCGGCTGTCGACGTTCCTGCCGTCGGGGGCCACCGGTCGGCTTGCTGTCGAGGTGCGGGCGTTGGCCGGATCAGGTCCGGTCTACGCCTCGCGATACCTGCGAACCCGTGGGGCGCGCGGGCCGTTCACCACGATGCTCGTGCTCCAGGGCGCCGCCCAGGAGGTCCCCAGGCCGCCGGTCGGCCGTGACCCGCTCGTAGGTGCAGGCGGCTAGTGGCGCCGGCCTGGCCGCTCGCTGCTCACTCCTCCGGCGGGTCGAGCACGTCGACGTCGATGCCGAGCAGGCGCGCGACCTGGTCGACAACGACATCGTGCACCAAATCGGCGAGGTCGAGCAGATCCATGGCGCGCGCCTCGAGCGGGCGGCGGTAGACGACGACCCTGGGCGGCGTCCGGGTGCCCTTGTCGTCGGTGCCCGCCGGCAGGAGCCGGCCAAGCGGGACGGCCCCGCCCGCGGTCTCGTCAGCGACCACATCCTCGTCGTACGAGGTGTCCCAGCCGGCACCGGGCGGGATCGGCGGTACGTCCTCGACCGCGAAGTCCACATCCTCGAGCTGACGGGCCCAGCGCTCCTCACGGTGCTCGACAGCGTCGAGGACGAGGCTGTCGAAGCGCTCGCCACGACTCTGCGACAGGGGGATGCGGACGTCGCGGCCGCCGACCACGACGCTCGGGGGGACGAGGCGTCCGCGTAGGCCCCGGCCGTGCCGGTCCCGCCTGCGTCTGGTCGGCCGGCCGGCCGGCCGTTCCGGAGGAACAGCCGATGTCGGGTTCCGGCGGTTGGTCACGGACGCAACACTAGCCAGGCACGACACGCTGGGGTGCTGGCCCGTGGCCCCACGGGCGCCTAGTGTCGCCCGCTGTGAGCCCTGTCCGGCGCTGCTCCCGCACCGCGTGCGCCGCCCCTGCCGTCGCGACGCTCACCTATGTCTACGCCGACCGGGCGGCTGTCGTCGGCCCGCTCGCCACCTACGCCGAGCCGCACTGCTACGACCTGTGCGAGCCGCACTCGGCCGGACTGACCGCACCGCTGAGGTGGGAGGTGGTGCGTCACGAGCCCGAACCGGCGGGCGTTCACCTGCGCAGCGACGACGACCTCGAGGCCCTCGCCGACGCTGTCCGTGAGGCGGCCCGGCCAGTGTCGCGGCCGGGCCGTGGCAACGATCCGCGCAACCGCGACATCTCCACGGGTCGCCGCGGGCACCTGCGCGTCCTGCCGACGCCGCTTTAGGTAGGGGTCGTTTTTAGGGGATTTGCCCTAGACTCGCCTGTTGCTCAAGGCATCTCCGCATACGGCCGAAAGGGTGAACAGCCCACCCTTCCCCGGTCCGCTAGGAGCGCCCGTCTCATGAGCCTCGTCACCACCCCGGCCAGCAAGCTCGGCAGCTGCAGCACCTGCGCCAGCACGCGGGTCACCGAGATCACGATGACGCTGACCGACGGATCCCTCGTCGAATTCGTCTCCTGCCACGCCTGCGAGACGAAATCCTGGAAGCAGGACGGCGTCCCGCTCGACTTCAGCTCGGTGCTCGGCAAGGCCCAGAAGCACAAGGCTGCCTGACGCTGCGCTGACCCTGGGCAGCCCGGCACTAGGGTCGGGGCGGTGAGCACCGAAACGCCGGACCTGTCCACGATCATCAAGGCGTACGACGTACGCGGCATCGTGCCGGACCAGCTCGACGCCACCATCGCCAGGGCCCTGGGGGCTGCCTTCGTCCGGTTCCTCGCGAGCGAAGGTCCGGTCGACCGGATCGTCGTCGCCCGCGACATGCGCGAGAGCGGTGTCGCGCTAGGCGCCGCCTTTGCCGAGGGGGCCACCGCCCAGGGCGTTTCTGTCGTCGACGCCGGCCTTGCCTCGACCGACCTGCTCTACTACGGCGCCGGGACGCTCCAGATCCCCGGCGCGATGTTCACCGCCAGCCACAACCCGGCTCGCTACAACGGCATCAAGATGTGCCGCGCCGGCGCGGCGCCGATCGGCCAAGACACCGGGCTTGCCGCCATCCGCGAGCTCGCCCAGGGCTACCTGGCCAGCGGGCTGCCGGGCTTCGACGGCCCACCCGGCACCGTGGGGCAGCAGGACCTGCTCGCCGGCTACGCCTCCTACGTCAAAGGACTCGTCCCCGGGCTCGACGCGATCCGCCGGCTGAAGGTGGTCGTCGACGCCGGCAACGGGATGGGCGGCCACACGGTCCCCACCACCTTCTCGGGCTTGCCGCTGGACGTGATCGAGATGTATTTCGAGCTCGACGGTTCGTTCCCCCATCATGAGGCCAACCCGATCGACCCGGCGAACCTGCGTGACCTCCAGGCCCGCGTGATCGCCGAGGGAGCCGACATCGGCCTGGCCTTCGACGGCGACGCCGACCGCTGCTTCGTCGTCGACGAGCAGGGCGGCATCGTCAGCCCCTCGACCCTGACGGCCCTGATCGCCGCGCGGGAGCTCGCTCGCGAGCCCGGTTCGACGATCATCCACAACCTCATCACCTCGCGGTCGGTCCCCGAGGTGATCGTCGAGAACGGCGGCAGCCCGGTCCGCACCCGAGTCGGCCACTCCTTCATCAAGGCCGAGATGGCCCGGACCGGCGCGGTCTTCGGTGGCGAGCACTCCGGCCACTTCTACTTCCGGGACTTCTGGAACGCCGACTCAGGCATGCTGGCGGCCCTGCACGCCATGGCCGCTCTCGGTGGTCAGGACGGCCCGCTGTCGGGGCTGCTCTCGCCGTACGACCGGTATGCCGCCAGTGGCGAGATCAACTCCACGGTGGACGCCCCGGCCGCGAAGATTGCCGCCATCGCCGGCAAGTACGCCGACGCCGATCAGGACGAGCTGGACGGCCTGACGGTCGATGTCGGCAACGGTGCGTGGTTCAACGTGCGGGCCTCCAATACCGAGCCGCTCCTGCGGCTCAACGTCGAGGCCCCGGACGAGGTGACGATGGCGGCGCTGCGCGACGACGTCCTTGCCGTCATCCGCTCCTGACTAGGCTGGGCGCCATGAAGCTCGATCCTTTCCTGCTCGAGATCCTCGCCTGCCCGGACTGCAAGTCGCCGCTGAAGGTGGACGACGCGGCGAGCGAGCTCGTCTGCACGGGCTGCGGACTGGCGTATCCGGTGCGCGACGACATCCCGGTGCTGCTCGTGGACGAGGCCCGCAAGCCCTCGTGAGCCCCGGCCCGAGCGCGCTTGACCTGCTCGACGACCAGGCTGCCCTCGAGGCGGCCGACCCGGCCGACATGCTGCGCGTCCTCGCATCGGCGGCTGCCCAGGTGCGCGAGGCCGTGGTGCTCTCGGCCGAGGCCGGCGTGGCCCGCTTCGGCGACGAGGATCGCCCGCGTACCGTCGTCGTCCTGGGCATGGGCGGGTCCGGCATCGCGGGCGACATCCTCGATGCGGTCGCGGGTCCGGCGTGCCCGGTGCCGATCCTGAGCCATCGCGGCTTCGGCCTCCCGACCTGGGTCGGTGCGGCGGACCTGGTCGTCGCGGTGTCCTGCTCGGGCCGCACCGAGGAGACCCAATCCGGGCTCGAGGAGGCCGTCCGTCGTGGTTGCCGGCTGCTCGTCGTCGCCCACGAGACCAGCCCGATCGCCGACCTCGGCCGTCGGGGGCGCGGC
>JANLPD010000393.1:0-2474 GCA_031367045.1 Frankiales bacterium
TACAGCGCGACCAGCCCCAGCGCCGTCCCCAGCCCACCGAGCGCACCCGGCAGCGCATCGCGCACGAGCAGCCCGAGCGGGACGACGACGGCCAGCGGCAGACCGTGGGAGCCGACGATCGAGCCGAGCAGGCTCCGGACCGTCAGGCCGATCTCACGGCAGAAGTAGGGAACGAACAGCAGCAGCGTCACCACGCCCGAAGTCAGCAGGGTCGCGAGCGCGACGCCCTTGATCCCCATCGCCCGGGCCAGAAACACCGAGAGCGCGAGGTTCGTCGCCGCCTCGACGACGTTGAGCAGCGCGGGCACCTTCAGGCGGCCAGCGCCGTTGAGCATCAGCTGGCCGGGTATGCGGAGCACCGAGAACGACGACGCGGCGGCGAGGAAGACGACAACGAGCACGGCGTCGCCAAATCCCGACCCGACCCATGCGTTGACAGCGCGCTCCGACATCACGGCCAGCACGGCGCACGGCGGGAGCGCCACGGCGGCCGCGATCCGGACCGCACTGATGGCGCTCTGGCGTAGCGCCGCCCGCTGACCACGCTCGGCCAGGACGGTCGCATGCGGGAAGAAGCTGGTGAGGGCAGGCATGACCAGGCGGTTGCCCAGCAGGGCGAGCTTCTGCCCGATCGCGTAGGTCCCGGCCTGTGCCACCCCCAGGACGATTCCGACGACGACCGTGTCGATGCGGGCGATGACGACCGTCGACACCTCGTTCAACGAAAACCACAGCGAGGTGCTGGCGTAAGGGCGCAGCAAGTCGCGCCGGACCCTTCTCGGGGACAGCGAGAGCCCAGGCACCAGCCGGCGGCCGAGCAGGTAGCGGCTGAGCTGTCCGAGCAGGCTGAGGGCGACCGTGACGATGCCCAGCTCCACGAGGCCGCCGCCCGAAGCCAGCACGATCGCGATGCCAGCCGCCTGCGCGAGAGACACGATGATCAGGGTCGTGTTGAGCAGGTCGAACCTCTGCAGGGCGATCAGCACACCCCCGAAGACGTCGCTCGGGATTGACAGGGCGAGGTCGAAGGCCAGTAGCACGAGCAGGATCCGCGTCGGACCGATGAGGTCGGGACGCGTGTCGAACAAGGCCGGGAAGAAGGCAGCCAAGGCCAGCCCCACCGCCAGTGCGGCGGCACCCGGGACGCTGAGCACCCAGAACGACGTCGCGATGGCGTCGCGCACCTCGTCCTCGTCGTCGCGGGCGGTGGCGGCGGCGACGTAGCGGATCGTGGTGGTGCCGAAGCCGAACTCCAAGAGCTCGAGGTAGAGCACGAGCGAGCCCACCAGCACCCAGATGCCGTACTCCTGCGGCCCCAGCCCGCGCGCCAGCAAGGGCACGGTGACGAGCGCGACGACCAGGCTCGCGGCGGTGTTGAGATAACTGGTGATGGCGGTCCGGCGGAAACTCGCCGGAAGGCTGTCTCCGCCTGCAGCATCCCCATCCGCCGGCTTCGGCGATAGCGTCGGTCCGGCGGACAGGTCCCCTCCCACAGTGGTGTTCCTCCAGTCTGGCACGCTGCGCCGTGTGGCCACCAACACGCAGGCGCCAGCCGGCCCGGCACTGCGGGCCCTTCTCGCCGGGTCCGCGCTCCTCGCCTCCGTTGGCCCGGTGCTCTACCCGTTGGGGCTCTGGCTGGTGGCCCGTCGGCGCCCGGACCCGATCCCGCCGGCCCACCTCAGGTGGCCGACCCTGACGTGCGTCGTGGCGGCCTACCGCGAGTCCGGGGTGATCGAGGCAAAGGTGGCCGACCTGCTCGCGCAGGACTACCCCTCCATGGTCGAGCTCGTCGTCGTGGCCGAGGACGCGCCGACCGCCGATGCGGCCAGGCGCGCCGGGGCGCACGTCGTGCAGCCGCCGGACCGGGTCGGGAAGAGCGCGGCGCTGGGGCTCGGGGTTGCGGCCGGCACGGGCGAGGTCATCGTGGTGAGCGACGCCAACGCCACCCTGGCCCCGGGGTCGCTGCGCGCGCTCGGGCGATGGTTCGACGATCCCACCGTCGGAGCCGTGGCCGGCGAGAAGCGTGTGCGCTCCCTGGCGAGCGGTGCCGGTGAGGGCGCCTACTGGGCCTTCGAGTCCCGCCTCAAGCGGTGGGAGAACCGGATGGGCAGCTCGGTCTGCCTGGTCGGCGAGCTGGGGGCTGTCCGGCGCAGCCTGTGGCGCGACGTCCCCGCCGACGTTGCCGTTGACGATCTCTGGATCGCGCTCGATGTCGTGGAGCAGGGTGCCCGGGTGGTCTACGAGCCAGCGGCGGTGGCGCACGAGGACCCGTCGCCGACGCTCGCTGACGACGTCCAGCGTCGCACCCGCATCATCGCGGGCGCCCTCGACGTGCTCTGGCGCCGTCGCGCGCTGCTGCGCGGTCACGGTCAGGTGAGCCTCCAGCTGTGGGGGCACAAGGTCGTGGGGGGGGCCGTGCCGCCGAGCGCCCCCCGGCACCAAGCCAAAAGCTAGCCGGCCGCCACCCCGCGCCG
>JANLPD010000402.1:0-10684 GCA_031367045.1 Frankiales bacterium
GGGCGCGGGGCTCGGTACTGCCCCCCGCCGGCGGCGGGGCTGCTGCGGGGGGTGGGCCCGGGCCGCGGCGCGCGGGCCAACGGCGCGGGCCGGGACGGCATCCCGGGCGACGGGGCCACGGGGTGCGTGGTCGGAGCCGCCGGTGCACTGGCGGCCGGCGCACTGGCGGCCGGCGCACTCGCCGCCGGTGCGCCCGGAGCCGGTGCGACGGTCGCCGCGGGTGCCGCCGGCGCAGAAAGTGGCTTGGCTGGAGGCTTCTGAGCGGGCGCGGGGATCGCGGCAGGGACTGCGGCTGGGAACGCCTCGCGCACCTTACGGGCGACGGGCGCCTCAATCGTCGACGAAGCGCTCTTGACGAACTCCCCGTTGTCCTTCAACCACGACAGCAAGGACTTGCTTTCGAGGCCGAGCTCCTTCGCGAGCTCGTGAACGCGGGCTTTGCCGGGCACTGGACTCCTTCGTCTGGCCCGGGTCTGTCCCGCGCCGTGGTGCTACTGCATGGGCGTGCTGCTCACCGTGTCGTACCTGGCTGCGAACATCACTGCTGGCTCATCGAGTGCTCATGTGCGCTTCTCGACCTGCTCTCTCGGAGGGACTGGCAGCCCTGAAACGTGCGCTCGCACGAGGGAGACATCGAGCGGCCCCGGAAGGCGCAAGGCCCTCGGGAACGCTCGGCGCTTCTCGGCGAGGTCGACGCACCGCACGTCGGGGTGCACGCAGGCACCTCGGCCGGACAGGCGTTGCGCCGGGTCTGGGGTGAGGTTCCCGTCGACCACGGCGACGCGTAGCAAGGCGGACTTCGACGCCCTGTCCCGGCAACCCACGCAGGTGCGCACCGGGCCCGGGTGACGAGCCGTCCCGAAGTCTACCGCGTCCCGCTCCCGCGCCGCTCGGGACGGCGCCGGCGTACCACGGCGGCGTGGCGCGGCTACGGCGCACCCTCACCGGACGGGCCGGCACCGGACACGCCAGCACTGGACACGCCAGCACCGGACACCGGGGCGCCGGCCACCTGGCCATCGAGCAGCTGGGCCGGGACCTGCCCCTCTGTGTCGCTGTGGATGTCGATGCGCCAGCCAGTCAGGCGAGCCGCGAGGCGGGCGTTTTGACCCTCCTTGCCGATCGCCAGCGACAACTGGTAGTCGGGAACGACCACCCGGGCAGACCGCTGGACGGCGTCGACGATCGTGACGCTGCTGACGCGGGCCGGCGAGAGCGCCTCGGCGACGAAACGAGCTGGGTCCTCGTGCCAATCGACGATGTCGATCTTCTCACCGTGCAACTCGGACTGGACGTTGCGCACGCGCGCGCCGACCGGGCCGATGCAGGCGCCCTTGGCGCCGAGGCCGGGCACGTGGGAACGGACTGCGATCTTGCTGCGGTGGCCCGCCTCGCGGGCGATGGCGACGATCTCCACCGAGCCCTGCGCGATCTCGGGAACCTCGAGGGCGAACAGCCCGCGGACGAGGTCTGGGTGGGTGCGGCTGACCGTGACAGAGGCGCCGCGCTGGCCGCGGGTGACAGACAGGACACGGCACTTGAGCCGGCTGCCATGCGCATACACCTCGCCGGGGACCTGCTCGGCGGCCGGCAGAACGGCCTCGATCCCATCCGGCCCCGGGCCGATCTTGACCATGACGTTGCGGTTGAGCGGGGCGCCCGGCCGCTGGCCGGCCTGCTGGATGATGCCGCTGACGACGTCGCCCTCGCGCCCGGCGTACTCGCCGTAGAGCAGCTCGCTCTCGGCCTCGCGCAAGCGCTGGAGGATGACCTGCTTGGCAGTGGTCGCAGCGATGCGACCGAAGCCGGTCGGCGTGTCGTCCCACTCCCGAATGACGGTGCCGTCCTCGGCCAGCTCCTGGGCCAGCACCACGACCTCCCCGGTCTTGCGGTCGAGCTCGACGCGCATGTGCGGCTGAGCGCCTTCGGTGTGCCGGTAGGCGGTGAGCAGGGCGGACTCGATGGCCTTCACGACCGTGTCGAAGGAGATGTCCTTCTCGCGCTCCAGGCCGCGCAGCACGGCCATGTCGATCTTCACGACGCGTCCTCCGGGTCGGCGGCGGCACGGCTGAACTCCACCTGGACCTGGCCCCGCACCACGTTGGCGTAGGCCAGCGGCTGCTCCGCGCCGTCGACGTCCAGGGTCAGGCCGCCGTCCTCGGTGTCATCCGCACTCAGCAGCCGTCCCGTGACGGGTCCGCCTTCGCGAAGGTGGACGGTGACCAGTCGGCCGGTGCTGCGCCGCCAGTGCCCGGGCGCGGTCAGCGGGCGGTCGACGCCGGGCGAGCTGACCTCGAGCACATATGCCCCAGCGAGCAGGGCCGGCTCGCGGGCATCGAGTTCGTCGGGCGCCTCGGACAGCGCCGAGCTCACGGTGGCGACGTCATCGAGGGTGATGCCGCCGTCGGCATCGACGACGACGCGGACGACGCTGCGGCGCCCGGCCCGGGTGACGGCAACGTCCTCGAGATGGGCACCGGCTGCGGCCACGACGGGAGCGAGCTCCTGGACCAGCCGCGCGTGGGAGGCCGACATGTACACCTCCCCATCTGCGGTTGTCGTCTGCCTGGTGGAGCAGTGGCGAACGATGCCCAGGTTAGCCCGAAGTTCGACGAGGGAGGCGTGACCTACCGCGCTTCCGGCTGTGACCGGCGCTGGCTAGGGTGACTCGTCGTGGCGCCCGCACCCGCTTGCCGACCGACTCGCAGGGCCGTCCTGCTCGCCGGACCCGCCCTTGCCGGGCTTGCCGCCCTCGCCTCATGCACCTCGGGAGGCACCGACGCGACACCCTCGCCCGCTCCCGTCGACCCCGACGACGCCCTGCGGTTCGACGCCGTTGCGCGTGAGCAGGCACTGCTTCGAGCGTACGACGGCGCGGTCGCCGCCGCCCCGTCGCTCGGCAGCTGGCTGTTGCCCGTGCGGGCCGAGCACGTCGCCCACCTCGCTGCGCTCGGCTCCCCGGTGGCGCCGGGGAGCAGCTCGCCCGGTGCCCGCTCCCCTGCAAACAGCCCGGCGGCCGCGCCGCCCCCCAACGCACCAGCGGCCGCCCAGGCACAGCTCGCCCTGCTCCGCGCGGCCGAGCGGCTGGCGGCCGCGGGCCACACAGCCGCGGTCGGGAGGGCCTCGCGCCGGCTGGCTGTCGTCCTCGCAACACTGGCGGCCAGCGAGGCCTCCCACGAGGTGGCGCTCGCGTGAGATCTGTTGCCAGCCGGGACCCGGACCTCCTGCAGACCCTGCTGGCAGCCGAGCACGCGGCGGTCTACGGCTATGGCGTGCTCGGCGCGCGACTGGACGACGCGACCCGGCGACAGGCCCGACTGGCCAGCGACGCCCACCGGGCCCGGCGCAACGCGCTCACGTCCCTGCTGCGCGACCGGGGGGCGACAGCACCGGCTGCTTTGGCGGCGTACGACGTGGTCGTGGTAGGCAAACCGGATGCGCTGGCGCTGGCCGTTCGGCTCGAGGAGGGACTGGCCGTCCGCTGGCGCGATCTCGTCGGGGGCGCGGAGGACCCGAGCCTGCGCACCCTGGGCGCCTCGGGGCTGCAGGAAGTGGCCATCCGCGCGGCGCGGTGGCGGGCGCTGCTGGGCGTACGTCCCCCGAGCGTGGCGCTTCCCGGCCAGGTCTGAGGCCCTTGGTGAGACGGAGCCAGCGGACACTGGTCCACGTGTCCTCGCCACGCCGACGTCTGCCTGCTCTGCTGGCGACCGCGCTGGTGCTGCTTGCCCTGTCCGGGTGCGGTGCTGGCAAGCAAGCCCTCGTCCCGACCTGCCGCGCGGTGACTCCGACGGGGATCGGCAGCTACGCGGTCACACCCGGGCAGGCTGCCAACGCCGCGACTATAGCCGCCGTGGGGCGCCGCAGCGGGCTGGGCGACCACGCGATCACGATCGCCCTGGCGACGGCATTGCAGGAGTCAGGACTGAACAATCTGACCTATGGCGATCGCGACTCCGTCGGGCTGTTCCAGCAACGGCCCTCCCAGGGCTGGGGCACCAGGGAGCGGATCCTTGAGCCGCGGCTGGCGAGCGCCGCGTTCTACGAGCGCCTGCGCAAGGTCCCCGGCTGGGCCAGCCTGCCGGTAACGGAGGCCGCCCAGGCCGTGCAGCACAGTGCCGCGCCGGCGGCCTATGCGCAGTGGGAGGACCCCGCGCGAGCCCTCGCGCGGGCCTTCACCGGGCAGATCCCGGCCGGCCTGTCGTGCACGATCGCCACCCCGAAAGCGGCCACCTCCGGTCCGGCTGTGCTGCGCTCCGCGGCCCTCGACCTCGGCCCGAACGCCCTGCAGCACCCGCGCTCCACTGCCGCGACTGACTGGTCGGAGGCCACCTGGCTGGTAGCCCACGCACAAGACCTGTCGCTGCGCACGGTGTCGACCCGCGGGCAGTCCTGGACCGTCACGGCCGGCCGCTGGCAGCCCGATCCGGCCGCGCGGACCGTCGGCATCACCTTCGGCTGATCCGCCTGAGGTTCGGCTCGTCGCCCTGGGCGAGGCCCCCCTGGGCGAGGTCCCCCTGGTCATGTCCCCCTGGGTGATGTGGCGATCTTGCACGCGGGGCGCCCCGTCAAGATCGCCACATCCTGGAGGCGGCGGGGTGGGGCCTGGCGAGGGGCGGGGGCCGGGTGGCCGGGGGGCCCGGTGGCGTGGCCCCGCCACCCGCTCAGGTCCCGCGGACCTCGGCGACGACGGCGGCGACGGCCTCATCGACCGCGACCTGGCGGGTCGTGTCGGCCTTGCGGTCACGCAGCTCGACAACGCCGTCTGACAGCGACTTGCCGACGACGAGCAGGGTCGGGGCGCCGAGCAGCTCGGCATCCTTGAAGGCCACCCCGGGGGAGACCTTCGGACGGTCGTCGAGCAGGACCTGCAGGCCGGCCGCCTCGAGCTCACCTGCGAGCCGCTCGCCGACCTCGGCCTGCTCGCCCTTGCCGGCTATGACGACGTGCACGTCCACGGGTGCGACGGAGCGTGGCCAGACCAGGCCCTTGTCGTCATGCGACTGCTCGGCGATCGCCGCGACCGCGCGGGAGACGCCGATGCCATAGGAACCCATCGTGACGCGGACCGGTTTGCCCTGCGGGCCGAGCACGTCGAGGGAGAACGCGTCGGCGAACTTGCGGCCGAGCTGGAACACGTGGCCGATCTCGATACCGCGGTTGATCGTGAGCGGGCAGCCGCACAGGGGGCACAAGTCACCCTCGCGCACCTCGGCGGCCGGGACGACGCCGTCCGGCTCGAAGTCGCGCCCCATGACGACGTTGACCGCGTGCTTGCCCTGCTCGTTGGCTCCGGTGACCCAGGCCGACCCCAGCGTGATGCGGGGGTCGACGAGATAGCGCAGGCCCAGGGCCGCCAGCACCTGCGGCCCCAGGTAGCCGCGGACCAGGCCCGGGTGCTTGGCGAAGTCGTCGAAGGGCTCGACCTCGGCGGGAAACACGTTGGCCTCGACCGCTTTGAGGTCGACCTCGCGGTCGCCGGGCACGCCAACGACGAGTAGCTCGCGCTCGCCCGTCGGCTGTTTAAGCTGCACGACGACGTTCTTCAGGGTCTGGGCAGCTGTGACGTCGTAACCCTTGCTCTGGAGCAGGTCCACGAGGCTCTCGATTGTCGGGGTTTCCGGGGTGTCGAGCACCTCCAGGGCCGGTGCGGCCAACGGGTCGCAGGACTTGGGCACGCGGACGGTCGCGGCCTCGACGTTGGCGGCATAGTCACAGCAGGAGCAGGCGACGTAGGTGTCCTCGCCGGTCGGCGCGACGGCGAGGAACTCCTCGCTGGCGCTGCCGCCCATCGCGCCGCTGACGGCGCTCACGATGCGGTACTCCAGCCCGAGCCTTTCGAAGATCCGCACGTAGGCGTCACGGTGCGCCTGATAGCTCTCCTGCAGCCCCGCATCGTCGAGGTCGAAGGAATAGCTGTCCTTCATCAGGAACTCGCGGCCGCGCAGGATGCCGGCCCGGGGCCGCGCCTCGTCGCGGTACTTGGTCTGGATCTGGTAGAGCGAGACCGGGAAGTCCTTGTACGACGAGTACTCGCTCTTCACCATCAGGGTGAACAGCTCCTCGTGGGTCGGACCGAGCAGGTAGTCGTTGCCCTTGCGGTCCTTGAGCCGGAACAGCCCGTCGCCGTACTCGGTCCAGCGGCCGGTGGCCTCGTAGGGCTCGCGGGGCAGCAGCGCCGGGAACGCCACCTCCTGCGCGCCCATGGCGTCCATCTCCTCACGGACGACGCTCGCGACGTTGTTGAGGACCTTCAGGCCCAGCGGCAGCCAGCTGTAGATCCCGGGGGCGACGCGGCGGACGTAGCCCGCGCGCACGAGCAGCTTGTGGCTCGGCACCTCCGCGTCCGCCGGGTCCTCACGCAGGGTGCGCAGGAACAGCGTGGACATGCGGAGCACGGCAGATCTCCTTGGCTGGGGAACGGCCAGCCTATCGGCGGGCGCACTAGGTTTCCGGGCGTGCTGGTCCTGCTCCCGCCGTCAGAGGGCAAGGCCGACGGGGGCGACGGCCCGCCGCTCGACCTTGCGGCCCTGTCGTTCCCCGCGCTGACGCCGGTCCGCACGAAGCTCGTGTCCCGCCTGGAGGGCCTTGCCCGCAAGCGGCCCGAGGTCCTCCGGGTGGCCCTCGGCCTGTCGCAGAAGCAGGCCGACGAGGTGGCCAGGGACGCGCTGCTGCGGTCCGCACCAACGCTTCCCGCAGTGTCGCGCTACACCGGCATCGTCTACGACAACCTGTCCTACGCCACGCTGCGCGGCCCAGCAAAGCGCCGGGCGGACAGCTCGCTCGTCGTCGCGAGCGCGCTGTTCGGGCTGCTGCGCCCCACGGACCTCATCCCCGCCTACCGGCTCTCCGGCGCGACGACCCTGCCCGGTCTCGGTGGGCTGGCCCCGGTTTGGCGCACCGCCCTCGAGTGCGAGCTGTCCGCCGTACGCGGGCTCGTGGTCGACCTGCGGTCCGGCGCGTACGCCGCCCTTGCGCGCGTCCCCGGATCGGTCGAGGTGCGGGTCCTGCGAGAGGCGGCCGGCAAGCGAACGGTCGTCAGCCACGACAACAAGTGGACCAAGGGCAGGCTCGCGAGGGCGCTGTGCGAGCACGGCGCGCGGACCGTGGCGGACGTCGCCGACGTCGGGCGGAGCGTCAGTGACGCCGTCGAGGTGTCCGAGGGCAGGTTCGGCCCCCGGGTCGACCTCGTGCTGCACGGGCTTGCGTCCGCGCGCCTCGGATCGGGCGATCTTGCGCCGGTCACCCGCGGGTGCGGCGACGCAGGCGCGCCGCCAGCGCGCCGGCGGCCACCACCGCAGGAACACCCAGCACGACCCCTAGTGAGCCGCCCGGGTTCAGGGTGCGCCGGGCGGTGACCTCCGCGTAGCTAGGAGTGCTGACCGCGAGCGCACCGGCACCCGGCCCGACGACATGCAGCACGACGACGTGGAGGCCGAAGCCGCCTGCGCTCACCGCCCGGACCGACCATTCGACGGACGCGCTGTGCCCCGGCGCCAGCGGGGCCAGCTGGCGGGTCCGGAGGGCAGACCAGTCCTCAGCGTCGACGTACACGTCGCTTCGTAGGCTCACGATGTCCAGGTGTGCCAACAAGGGCGTGGTTGCGGTCGACCCGTCGTTGCGAATTACCGACCGGACAGTGAACCGGTCGCCCACCGGGACCGACGCTCGTGCCGGCTCGAGACTCGCCGAGACGCCGGACGGCGCCGCCGCGACCGCACCGGGGAGCCCGGCCAGACCCTGCATGCCCAGAGCCAGCAGACCCAGGCCCAGCACTCCGGGCCATAGCAACAGGCGCCTCATCCGCCGCTCACCCCCCTCTCCAGCCGCAGCAGCCGGTCGCTGGCGAGCGCCAGCGCACCCAGAGCCAGCCCAGCGGTGAGCGTCGGTGAGACCAGCAGGTGCAAGTCGGTGACCCACCCGTGGCCGTCCACGAGCACCTTGCCCATGTAGCGCTCGCCTGCCGCGATGGGGTTGAGCTGGCTGAGAAGGTCGCCGAACCAGCCCTTCTGCGCGCCGCTCGGCAGCTGCGTCGGCGCGAAGAGCGCGAGCAGCAGGAACAGGCAGGTAGAAAGGCTCACCCGGTTGGAGCTCGCCAGCCCGCTGACAACCAGCCCAAACGCGGCCATACCCACGGCCAGCAAGCTCCCGACGGTCAGGGCGAGTAGCGCTGCCGCCGCGACCACGGAGACGCCCCGGCCAAGAACCCAGACGTAGGGCAGGGTCACGAGCAGGCAGGCGACCCACAGCGAGAGTGCCGCAACCAGCTTGCCGACAATGATGGCGCGGCGGGAGACCGGGGCGAGGAGCAGCGACTCCAGCGTGCCGCGCTCGCGCTCACCGCTCAGAGCGTCGGAACTGACGACGAGTGCGAGTAGGACCCCCACCCCGACGGCAACCTGCAGGGTGAGATTCACGGACTCGCGCTGCTCGAGGAAGTTGGTCGCCTTGTTGGTGGCCGTCAGGAAGCTGATCACGCTGAGGAGTGCGCTGTAGCCGAACAGCAGCGCCGGCCCCCGGCCACCAACCCACAGGTCGCGCACCTCCTGCTCGGCGACGACCGCCCAACCGGCCTGGTCCGGGGCGGGCTCACCCATCGTCGACTCCGCTTGGATCAGGAGCGACTCGGCGGTCACCTCCCCGCCTCTTTGGTCAGGAGCAGGAACGCATCGGCCAGCGTCGCTCCCCGCACCTCGAAGGACAAGACGGGCACGCCGGCGCGCAGCAGCACCTCAAGCGCGTCGTTGGTGCCGGCGCCAGGAGACAGCGAGACGACGACGGCGCCGGGCTCGTCCGCGGCCTGGCTGACAGCGGCTCCCGACAGGTCCCGCAGCACGCTGGTCGCCATGTCCAGCTGCCCCGCAGGCACGCGCAGGCGAATAGTCCGCGGAGCTGCTGCTGCGCGAACCACCTCCTGCACACTTCCCGCCGCGACCAGCCGGCCACGGTTCAGGATGAGCACCTGGCTGCAGACCGCCTCGACATCGGACAGCGAGTGTGAGCTCAGGATCACGGTGGCTCGTCGCTGCCGGGCGATGTCGCGCACAAGACCGAGGACCTGACGCTGCCCGGCCGGGTCGAGCCCGAGCGTCGGCTCGTCGAGGAACACCACCGCAGGGTCGTTGACGAGGGCTCGTGCGATCCCCAGCCGCTGCCGCATGCCGCGGCTGTAGGTCGAGATCGGCGAGTCGGCGCGCTCCTGCAACCCCACGTCCGTGAGCAACTCCCGGGTCACCTGGCTCGCGCGCTGACGCGACAGCCCGTGCAGCCGCGCGTGCCAACGCAGGTACGCCGCCCCGGTCAGGTGCCCCGGGTAGCCGCTGCTCTCCGGCAGCACTCCCACCAGGCGACGCACCTCGGACGGCGTCCGCGCGGTCGCGCCGGCGACGCGGAAGGTCCCGGCCGTGAGCGGGACAACCGTGGTCAGCAGCCGGACGGTCGTCGTCTTGCCGGCACCGTTGGAGCCGAGAAGTCCGACGACGTCGCCCTCGCACGCCGTGAAACTCACGTCGTCGACGACAGTACGGGCGCCATAGCGCTTGGTGAGGTGCTCGGCCTCGATGGTGACTGCGGTCATAGCCCATCCCTTCCAGGGCCACTAGAGCAGGTCGCACCTGAACACCGGCTGAGCACGCCGTCGCGGCGGCCGCGCGGACCCGTCGTACCGACTAGACCTTGTCGGGGTAGCGGCTGTAGGTCGGGAAGTTGCCGAACAGCTGCTCCCCGTCGGCCCCCTCGGTCACGGCCTGCACGAGCAGGTCACCGCCGACGAAGGCGCCCTTCCAGGAGGCACCTCGACCGCCGAAGACCTCCTCGCGGTCTCCACGGCTGCGCGGCTTGTTGATACCGACCTTGAACGCCTGCAGCTGCTCGCCGACGCGGGCGCCGAAGTCGGCGTCGTCGGTGGCTACGGAGGCCACCAGCGAGCCGTTGGAGGCGTTCATCGCGGCGAGCAGCTCGGGTTCGGTGTCGACGATGATGACCGAGTCGAGCGGGCCGAACGGCTCGGCGTGCTGCAGCGACCAGTTGCTCGGAGGCGCGAGGACGCAGGCCGGTGCGACGTACGCACTGGTGTCCTGTCCTTCGATGAAGCGACCGTCGGCCAGGTCACCCCGGTAGAGCGGGATGCCGCCACCCGCGACGGCCTCGCGGTAGCGCTCCGCCAGCTCAGCAGCTTTGGTGGCGTGGATGACCGGGCCGAAGTCGAGCTCGGGCAACGGGTCGAAAGACGTCTCGACGGCGAGCGGATGACCGAAGGTGATGGACTGCGCGACCGGGAGGTACATCTCGAGGAACTCCGGGAACAGCTCGCGCTGCACGACGTAGCGCGGGTAGGCGGTGCAGCGCTGCTTGGCGTACTCGAAACCCTTGCGCAGGTGCCCGGCCAGGTCGTCCCATCCGCTGTAGTCCCAGATGCCCCAGGTGTTGAGGCCCTCCTGCTCCAGCAGGTGCCGCTTGCCGGTGTCGGCAAGTGTGGTCGCGGCCTTGCGGCCGTTGGTCCGACCGCCGACGAAGGCCAGCGCCCCGATCTCCGGGCTGCTGATCAGCGCGTCACCGAGCTGCGAACCGACCCCCGACAGCAGGGTGACGGGCAGGCCGGCACGCTTCATCATCGCGTGCGCGAGCGTCAAGGTGTGGAAACCGCCCTGCGACGGGGTCTTGGCCACGACGCCGTTGCCGGCCAGGC
>JANLPD010000404.1:0-9417 GCA_031367045.1 Frankiales bacterium
GCCTTGAGCGCGCTGTCGAGGTCGTTGCCATCGAGGTCATGGACGCGCACCCCACCGTCGCCTCGGCGGATCAGCTCGTCTGCTTCGATGCCAGGGACGACCCGGTGGATCGGGTGCACCTGCGGGCCGAACGCGGTCGCGTCCACGAGAAAGGTCAGCCCCGCGTCCCAGGGACCAGTGCCGTGCCCGGCTGCGTGGTGGTCGCGCTGGCGCTGCAGGTAGGTGGCGTAGCGGTGGTGGCCGTCGGCGATGACGGCGACCCGCGGCCGCAGGTCGGCTGCCACCTCAGCGAGAACAGCCGGGTTGGTCAGCGGCCAGAGGCGGTGCCGCAGGCCGTCCGGGAGCAGCACGTCGACGAGCGCCGAAGCGTCAGAGGCAGCTGCGACGGCGCGGGTGGCCGCGCCGCCGCCGTCGTACACCAGAAAGATCGGCTCGAGGTCGGCCTCGACGGCGGTGTAGAGCGCGAGCCGGTCGGCGACCGGACCAGCCATGGTGTTCTCGTGCGGCAGCACGATGCCGTCCTCCGCCGGAGTCAGCGACAGCGCCCCGAGCAGGCCGCGCTGGGCATGACCAGTGGTCGGGTCCGCCTGCTCGTAGACGTAGAGCGCGGGGGTGTCGTCCGGGCGCAGCACCCCCGAGGCGCGCCACTCGACGAGCGTGCGGGCGGCCCGCTGGTAGCGGTCCTGCCCGTCGGCCCCCTCCCGTGGGAGGATGAGTCGCACGACGTTGCTGTCGCTCGAGGCCTCGAGCGCCGCCACGCCGTCGGCGTCGATGACGTCGTACGGCGGGGAGGTGAGTTGGGCCAGGTCGCCAGCTACGGCAGGGTCGAAGCGGAGCGCCCGCAAGGGCGCCAGAACCAGGCCGCCCGGGGCCGGAGGGAGAGCGCCAGAAGCGCCAGCAGAGCGGTCGGCAGGCATGTCGCGCAGCCTAGGTCTTTCCACCGACCTGGCTCGGTGCGCACGTTCTGTACGCCGCTGGACCGAGCAGTCGACGAAGGAGAAGCGCACGCGTGTCAGAGAGCCGGTACGACCCCCGCTACGACCCACGTGCACCCGACGAGGAGAAGCCGCGGCCGTTCTCGGACCTCCCGCCACCCCCGCCGGACGTCGTCCCGCAGGGCGACGCCTACGACTGGTACATCCGCGGCCTGGACCTGATCGAGAACGGCGACATCAACGCCGCGGTCCAGCTGCTGGCGCACACCGCACAGGCTGAGCCCGAGTCCCGCCAGGTGCGCGAAGCGCTGGCCCGCGCCCAGTTTGATGTCGGCTTGTACGACGAGGCGCGGGTGAACTTCGAGTGGATCATCTCCATCGACCCGGCAGACGACTACGCCCAGTTCGGGCTCGGGCTGGCAGCGACCAAGCTGGGCGACCTGCCCAGTGCCGTTCAGCACCTCGCCCTCGCGGCGGCGATGCGCCCCGACATCAGCTACTACGCCACCGCGCTGCGCGGAGCCAGGGCCGCCCTGACGGCTGCCCAGCGCTGAGCGCCGAGCCCGGCCCCGCCCCCGAACGGGGCCAGGCCCTGGGCAACTGCGCCGTTCCGCTGGCCGCGGCCTACGACGCGGGGCTCTACGACCTGGACGGGGTGCTCTACCTCGGCACCGAGCCGGTGCCGCACGCGGCGGCGGCGGTTACCGCTGCCCGCGCGGCCGGCCTGCGCGCCGCCTTCGTCACCAACAACGCCTCCCGGCTGCCCAACATCGTGGCGGCGCACCTGACCGAGCTCGGTATCCCGGCCAACGCCGACGACGTGGTTACCAGCGCCCAGGCCGCTGTGCGCGAGATCACCTACCGGCTGCCCGGCAGCGGGGGGGCTCTCGTGCTGGTAGTCGGCACCGACGACCTCGTCCAGCTCGTGCGGGCAGGCGGCTTCACGCCGGTGCGCACCGCCGAGCCGGGCGTTGTCGCGGTCCTGCAGGGCTTGTCTGCGCAGACGTCGTGGAGCGACCTGGCCGAGGCCGCCGTGGCGATCCTCGACGGCGCGCTCTGGGTGGCGGGCAACCGCGACAGCACCGTCCCGAGCAAGCGTGGTCCGCTGCCCGGGAACGGCGCCCTCGTTGCTGCCCTGGAGCTCGCCACCGGCCGGTCACCGGTGGTCGTCGGCAAGCCCGAACCCTCGTTGCACCGCGAGTCGGTCGAGCGGGTGGGCGCGCAGCGGCCGCTCGTCATCGGGGACCGGCTGGACACCGACATCCTCGGTGCAGTGCGCGGCGGGGCCGACAGCCTGCTCGTCCTGACCGGGGTCACCGACCTGGCCCAGTTGCTGACGGCGCCCCCGGGCAGCCGGCCGACCTACGTCGCCGAGGACCTACGTGGGCTGCTGGCACCCCAGCCACCGGTCGCGCTGGCGGCGGGGCAGGCCCGCTGCGGGGACGCGTTCGCGTCGTACGCCGGTGGGCGGTGGGCCGTGCACGGTGGCGGGGTGGACCGGCTGCGGGCGCTGTGCGCGCTCGCTTGGTCGGGTCAGCTGCCAGCCGGCGCCCTCAGCCCGGCCGCGCTGTCCACAGCGCTCAGATGAGGGCGCGGAGCTTGAGCAGGTCGAGCGGCCCTGCCTGCACACGTAGCCGCGCGGTGGCGACGGCGGTAGTCAGCGCGAGTCGGCCGTCGCACAGGGCGAGCAGGTCATCGCTGGAGACGGTCAGGCGTACCTGCGCGCGCTCGGCGACCTCGGTGTGGACGTCGGTCAGCCCGTCGTCGGAGAGCCTCCCGACGAACACGACATCGAGGTCGGAGACCCGGCAGGACACGGTCCGCTCGGCGACGTACCGGCTACGCAACTCGGGCTCGACCTCGGCCAGCCGGTCCACCAGCGTCTGCACGGCGACCTCGCACTCCGCGCGCGTTGCCAACCCACCTCCCGCTTCGACGGCGGCTCGTTCCCGCACGGCTCCCGACAACGTAGAGCAGGGAGCGGTACCGTCTCGCCGCAAGGTCGGCCGATGCGTGAGCGAGGCCGCCACGCAGCAGTGCTGACCCTCGGAGGAGACCTGTGCGCGACGCCCTGAAGAGCTACCTCGCCCTCGCCAGCGGCTTCCGCGAGGTCACCAGGCAGAAGGCGGCCGGCGCGGCCAAGGCGCTGGTCGCTCAGGGGGAGGCCACCGCCGGCCAGATGACCGAGTTGGCCGATGATCTGCTGCAGCAGAGCAGGCAGAACCGCGAGGCCGTCACAGCCCTTGTGAAGTACGAGGTGGACCGGGCATTTGGCCGCGTCGGTCTGGCGGCCACCGATGCGGTGGCCCAGCTGACCGAGCGCGGACGTGCGCTGGAAGCCGCGCTCCGCGAGAGGGAGCGGGCTGCGGCCGGCCGGCCGGCGTCCCCCGCCCGGAAGGCGGCGGCAGCCACGCCGGCCAAGAAAGCCACTCCAACGAAGGCGACTCCACAGAAGGCGACTCCAAGGAAGGCGACGGCCAAGAAAGCCCCGGCCGAGAAAGCTCCCGCGAAGAGGAGCACGTGAGCGTCGAGACTGTCGCCGCGCGCCTCGACCAGCTTGCCGAGCTGGCTGTTGTCGAGCACGTTGCGGTCTTCGACGAGGTGCACCGGCTGCTGCAGGACACGCTCGCAACCCTCGACGAGGCCTAGCGCCCGTGGCCCGGCGTGCCCGGCTGGATGCCGAGCTCGTCCGCCGAGGCTTGGCCCGCAGCCGCGAACATGCTGCCGAGCTGGTCCTGGCCGGGCGGGTCCGGGTCGGCGTGCAGACCGCGACCAAGCCCGCGACAGCGGTCGACCCGGTCACCCCGCTGATCGTCGAGCAGGAAGAGGGCGAGCACTGGGTTTCCCGCGGCGCCCACAAGCTGATCGGTGCGCTGGACGCCTTTGGCGTGGACCCGGCGGGGCTGCGCGCCCTCGACGCCGGGGCCAGTACGGGTGGCTTCACGCAGGTGCTCCTGCGTCGTGGTGCGCGCGCAGTGGTGGCGGCCGACGTCGGCTACGGGCAGCTCGCCTGGTCGCTGCGCACCGACGAGCGGGTGGTCGTCCTCGACCGGACCAACGTCCGGAGCCTGGCGCCGGAGCAGGTGGGCGAACCGGTCGATCTCATCGTGGCCGACCTGTCCTTCATCCCGCTAGGCCTCGTGCTGCCCGCTCTCCTTAGGTGTGCAAAACCTGGTGCGGACCTGCTGCCGATGGTCAAGCCGCAGTTCGAGGTCGGCAAGGAGCGCCTGCCGGCCGGGGGCGTCGTTCGGGACCCGGTGCTGCGGGCCTCGGCCGTCCAGCAGGTTGCCGACCAGGCGGCCGCGCTCGGGCTCGGGGTGGCCGGCGTCGTCGCCAGCCCACTGCCGGGACCGAGTGGCAACGTGGAGTTTTTCCTGCACCTTCGGGCGGGTGCACCTCCCCTGGCCGCCGAAGACCTGGCCCGCGCCGTGCGCGAAGGTCCGCAGTGAGCGGGTCGCAGTGAGAGGGTCGCCGACATGAGGCGTTCGGTGTTGGTGGTGACGCACACCGGGCGGACGGCCTCCGCCGAGGCCGGCCGCCAGGTTGCCAGGGCGCTGCTCAGCGCCGGCGTCGACGTGCGCATGCTCCCGAACGAGGCCGAGGAGATCGGCGTGACCGGGACAACCCCCTGCAATGGGGGCGTCGGCAGTGCGCGCGACGCCGAGCTGGTCCTCGTCCTGGGCGGTGACGGAACGATCCTGCGGGCCGCTGAGCTGGCCCGCGACGCCGGGGTGCCTCTGCTGGGGGTCAATCTCGGGCGGGTCGGCTTCCTCGCGGAGGCGGAGCCGGAGGACCTCGACGCCACGATCGTCCAGGTTCTGGACCGCGCCTACCAGGTCGAGGAGCGCATGACGCTCGACGTTGATATGGCGGTCGACGGGCGGGTCGTGGAGACGGGCTGGGCGCTGAACGAGGTGTCGGTGGAGAAGGCGGCGCGCGAGCGCATGCTCGAGGTCGTCCTGGAGATCGATGGCCGCCCCCTGTCGCGTTGGGGGTGCGACGGTGTTGTGGTAGCCACGCCAACCGGCTCGACCGCGTACGCCTTCTCGGCCGGTGGCCCGGTGGTCTGGCCGACGGTCGAGGCCCTCCTTGTCGTGCCGATCAGCGCCCACGCCCTGTTCGCGCGGCCGCTGGTCGCCGCACCGACCTCAACCATCGCCATGGAGGTCCTGCCCAGCGGCGCCGAGGCGGTGGTGGCCTGCGATGGACGGCGTACGCGGGCCCTGCCGCACGGTGCCCGGGTCGAGGTTCGGCGGGGAGCCACGCCGGTCCTGCTCGCGCGGACGAGCGCCCGCGCGTTCACCGACACGCTCGTTGAGAAGTTCGACCTGCCGGTGGAAGGTTGGCGCGGGCGGGTCGAGGCTCGGAAGTGAGGTGCGACCAATGCTTGAGGAAGTGCGGATCCAGGGGCTCGGCGTGATCGACGACGCGGTGCTGGAGCTCGGACCTGGGCTGACAGTGGTCACGGGCGAGACCGGCGCCGGCAAGACGATGGTGATCCAGGGGTTGTCGCTGCTGTTCGGCGGCCGCGGCGACGCCGGTCGCCTGCGGCCGGGTGCCGAGCGCGCCGTCGTGGAGGGAAGGCTCGCCCTCCCGGTCGACCACCCGGCTATCTCGCGCGCGCTCGACGCCGGCGGCCAGCTCGACGACGACGTCCTGATCCTCACGCGCAGCGTCGCGGCCGACGGCCGCTCCCGGGCCCATGTCGGCGGCCGGTCCGTCCCTGTCGGCGTGCTGTCCGAGCTGGGCGAGCACACGCTGGCCCTGCATGGGCAGAGCGACCAGCAGCGGTTGCGGAAGCCGGCCCATCAGCGGGAGGCGCTCGATCGCTTTGCCGGCGAGCCTGTCCTGCACTGCCGCGAGCGCTTCCGGGCGGACTGGGTGCGATGGCGCGACGTGCGAGCGACCTTGGACGGGCTTCGCAGCGCGGCCGCCGAGCGTGACCGCGACGCCGAGCGACTCCGGCTGGGGCTGGCCGAGGTCGAGGCCGTCGCCCCCGAGGTCGGAGAGGACCTTGCCCTCGTCGCCGAGATCGAGCGGCTCGCCAACGCCGACGACCTGCGCACAGCAGCCGAGACCGCCCAGCGGGCCCTGACCGGCAACGAGGAGGCACCGGAGGCCGCTGACGCGCAGCAGCTGCTGACCGCCGCTCGCAAGGCGCTCGAAGCCGTCGCGTCCCACGACCCTGCGCTTGCCGGGCTGGCCGGCCGGACCGCCGAAGCCGGTCACCTGCTCGTCGACGTGGCCCAGGAACTCGCGTCGTACGCCGCCTCCGTCGACGCCGACCCGCTGCGGCTCGGGGCAGCGCAGGAGCGGCTCGCGGGTCTCACCGCGCTCGTCCGGCGGCAGGGGAACGCGAGCGTCGACGGGGTCCTGGCCTGGGCTCGTGACGCGGCGGAACGGCTGGCCGACCTCGACGGGGCCGACGACCGGATCACGGCACTGCAGCTGGCGGACACCGCTCTGGCGGTCTCGCTCGCCGAGCAGGCACAGGCCCTTTCGGCCGCCAGGGCAGAGGCGGCCAAGCTCTTCGGCAGCTCGGTCACCAGCGAGCTGACCGAGCTGGCGATGCCCCATGCGACCGTGACCGCCGAGGTGTCGCAGCGCGAGGTCGCGGACGGTCTGGCCGTGGCCGGCAGAGTGCTCGCCGCCACCGCGGACGGTGTCGACGACGTGCAGCTCCTGCTCGTGCCCCACCACGGTGCGCCGCCGCGGGCGCTGCAGAAGGGCGCCTCGGGGGGCGAGCTCTCCCGGGTGATGCTCGCCGTCGAGGTGGTCTTCGCCGGGAGCGACCCGGTTCCGGTGATGGTTTTTGACGAGGTCGACGCCGGGGTAGGCGGGCGGGCCGCCGTGGAGGTCGGCCGTCGGCTCGCGCGGCTGGCCCGCGACCATCAGGTGCTTGTCGTCACCCACCTGCCGCAGGTCGCTGCCTTCGCCGACCACCACCTCGTGGTCGTGAAGGACCAGGACGCGGGCACCGTCACCCGCAGCGGTGTCGTCAGCCTGGACGGTGCGGGGCGCGTGGGCGAGCTCTCGAGAATGCTCGCCGGGCTTGACAGCGGGCTGGCCCGCGGTCACGCCGAGGAACTCCTCGAGGTCGCTGCCCAGGATCGCGCCGGCGCCATGCAGAGGTCGACCTGACGGAGCACAGGCTGCTCGACTCCCGGTGACCGTCTCGTATCGTGAGACGGAGATGCAGGATCGCCCCACGGTGCCGATGCTGGTAGGCGAGGAGGCGCCCCGTGCTCGCCCTGTTTCTCCCGCTCGCCGCGACTGTTGGACTTATGTTGGCCATCTACGTCACGCTGCGGCTGCGCAACCATCGGCCGAACGCTGGCGCCCCAGTCGCCAAGCCCTCCTTGGGACTGCGCCGTACCGCAAGGACGCCCGACCGGCAGCCCCGGCCGCCCGAGGACGAACCGCCAGCCGGCCTGCTGCCGCTGGTCCCCAGCCCCCGCCTGCTGGCCGAAGAGGCCGCCAGGGGTATCCGCGAGATGGAGCTCTACCTCGCCGAGGAGACTGCTTGACGCGGTGAGGGCGCGCGGCCCGGGTGGCCGGGTGGTCGGCGTACGCCCGACTCTCTGGCACACTCGCCGTGATGAGGTTGGCCCCGGTGCGGCGCGGCCGGCAGCTCGAGCGGCTGCCGGGGACCACCGGCACGGCTCGTCTTGATCGCCGGACGAAGCGGCTCATTGGCCGGCTCAGGGCGGGTGACATCGCGATCATCGATCACGTCGACATCGACCGGGTGAGTGCCGACGCGCTCGTCGCCTGCCGGGTAGCCGCAGTCGTCAACGCGGCACCCAGCATCAGCGGCCGCTACCCCAACCTCGGGCCGGAGATCCTCGTGGCTGCCGGGATCCCGCTGCTGGACGCCGTGGGTAACGGCGTCTTCGGCGAGGTCTCTGAGGGCGAGCTCCTGCGGCTGGACGGGGCCGACCTGCACGCCGGTGACCGGCTGGTGGCCACGGGCACCGCACTGGACGCAGAGCGGGTCCACACCGCGATGGCGGAGGCCCGGGCCGGGCTCTACACGCAGCTGGAGGCGTTCGCGGCCAACACGATGGAGTACCTCCTGCAGGAGCGCGAGCTGCTCCTGAACGGCGTCGGTGTCCCCGTCATACGCACCAACCTGCAGGGCCGCCATGCACTGATTGTCGTAAGCAGCTACGGCTACCGCGAAGACCTCGCCGCGCTGCGGCCCTACATCCGCGAGTACCGGCCGGTGCTCATCGGCGTGGACGGGGGTGCCGACGCGCTGCTCGAGTCCGGCTACTCACCGGACCTGATCGTCGGCGGGCTGGACCCGGTCAGCGACAAGGCACTGAGGTGCGGCGCCGAGATCGTGGTCCATGCCGACGCCGACGGCCAAGCTCCCGGACTGCAGCGCGTGCAGGACCTGAACATCGAGGCCCTGCTCTTCCCGGCCGCGGGCACGAGCGAGGACGCCGCGATGCTGCTTGCCGATGAGGCGGGCGCCTCGCTCATCGTCGCGGTGGGAAGCCACGCCACCCTGGCGGAGTTCCTCGACAAGGGACGGCAGGCGATGTCGTCGACGTTTCTCACCCGCCTCCGGGTCGGCGGCAAGCTGGTGGACGCACAAGCCGTAAAACGGCTCTACCGTCGCCGCATCTCGACCTGGTCGCTGCTGGGCCTGGTGCTCGCGTGGCTGCTCGCCATGGCAGCGGCGGTCTCGCTGTCCAGCGCGGGGGCCAACTCCTACGGCGCGCTGGTATTGGCCGGGTGGCGCACGGCCGAAGGGTGGTTCCGGGGGTTGGTGTGAGGCCCACCCCTTTGCGCCAGCAGTGTGGCGTCAGGGTAAGGAAGCACTACCGCGGCGCGCCCATTCGTCCGGTTCTCCCTAACGAGCCCTGGTTCGTCACGTATGTTCGGGCGCGTCGGTAGAACCCCCGGCGCCCGCCTGCGGCGTCGGTTCGCATCCCGTCCAAGCCGAACGGCCCTGTGCATGTGATCGACTTTCGCTACCACCTGGTCTCCCTCGTTGCCATCTTTCTGGCGCTGGCGCTGGGCATCGTGATCGGCAGCGCAGCACTGAACGGGCAGGTCTCCGCGCTCACCACGTTGAGGGGCGCGCTCGAGACCAACGCCAAAGACCTGCGCAGCCAGGTGGTGGATGATGCCGCGTTCGCCGCATCGGTGACGGCAACACTGGTCAAGGGCGCACTGCGAGGCGAGCGAGTCCTGCTCGTCACGACCCCGGACACGCCAGGCTCCCTGGTCAGCGCCATCAAGCCGGTCCTGGTGCAGGCAGGGGCGGCCATGACCGGTCAGCTGATGCTTCGGCCCGAGCTGGCGGACCCAGCGCGAACGAATGCACTGCAAGACCTCGTCGTCAGCGTCGCACCGGCCGGGATCACCCTGCCCGGCGGCGCCGCCGTTGCTCAGGCGGCCGTGGAGCTGGCGGCGGCCCTGCTCGGGCCACCTGGCGCTCCCGGCCTGAGCGCCGCCGCGGCCGAGAAAG
>JANLPD010000406.1:0-10568 GCA_031367045.1 Frankiales bacterium
GGCTTCGCTGCGGTTGAGGCGCAGCGACATGCGACGTCTCTGCTCGAGGTCGAGGCTGCCGGTGACGAGTCCGACGGCCGTCCCCATGGCGCCCGGATCACCGCCGACGCGACCGGCGACGTCTGACTGGTCCTTTCCAGACCACTGCGAAGGCTCAGCGGAGGGCCAGGAGCGGCCGGCTGACGCGCACCGCGAAGTGGGCGCCCGGCGAGCCGACGGTCAGCATCAGCACGGTGAAGCGCCACGACCAGCCCAAGATCGTGCGCTGGGACAGCACGAGGACCACCAAGGCGAGAAACAGCGTGCCGTGCACCGGTCCCATGACCGGCACCGCGTTGAAGGACGTGGTGCGCTTCAGGACGGAGCAGACAGCCAGCACGACGAACGAGCAGCTCTCGAGCAGGGCGACGACGCGCAGGGCGCGCAGCCCGGTGGGCTCGGTCGTCACGGTCATGGCAGCTCCTCCTGGTAGGGCGGTCAGGTCAGGATCACGTCAGGGCGCCGACGAGCACGTCGGCCGCGGTGTAGGGGTCGAGCTGGCCGGCGCCGACGCGCCTCGCCAGGCCGTCGAGCAGGGCGTCGCCATCCAGGTCGCCCATCCGACCCCGCAGGACAGTCAACGCGATGGCCTCGACCTCGTCAGCGGCGCGGCGCCGGCGGCGCACCTCGAGCTGGCCGGTCGAGGCGAGCCAGGCGCCGTGGAGCTCGATCTGCTCGACCACCTCGTCGACCCCCTCTCCCTTCACCGCGATGGTCTTGACGATCGGGGGCCGCCATCCGTCGACGGTGCCGCTGTCGCCGTCGCTGTCCCCGAGGGAGAGCATGTAGCGAAGGTCGCGGACGACGACGTCCGCGCCCTCGCGGTCGGCCTTGTTGACGACAAAGACGTCGGCCACCTCCAGGATCCCGGCCTTGGCCGCCTGGATGCCGTCGCCCATGCCGGGTGCCAGCAGCACGAGCGTCGTGTCGGCGACCGAGGCGATCTCGACCTCCGCCTGGCCGACCCCGACGGTCTCTACGAGGACGACGTCACACCCAGCGGCAGCGAGGACGCGTAGCGCCTGGGGGGTAGCCCAGGACAGGCCACCCAGGTGACCACGGGAGGCCATCGAGCGGATGAAGACACCGTTGTCGGTGGCGTGCTCCTGCATCCGGATCCGGTCGCCGAGCAGCGCTCCGCCGGAGAACGGCGAGCTCGGGTCGACGGCGAGCACCCCCACGCGCATCCCACGGCGGCGGTAGGCCGCTACCAGCACGCTGGTCGACGTGGACTTGCCGACGCCGGGCGACCCGGTCACGCCGACGACCCGGGCGTGGCCGGCCCGGGGTGCCAGCAACGCCATCACCTCGCGCAGCGCCGGGCTCGAGTCTTCGACGAGGCTGATGAGCCGGGCCACCGCACGGGCCTCCCCGGCCTCGGCGCGGGCGACGAGGCCGGGGACGTCGAGCGTCCGGCGGGCGCCGGTCAGCGACTAGGCCTTCGGCACGAAGAGCAGCAGCGCGTCGCCCTGACCGCCACCGCCGCACAGCGCCGCGGCACCGAGACCTCCACCGCGCCGCTTCAGCTCGTGGGCGAGGTGCAGAACGAGGCGGGCACCGCTGGCGCCGATCGGGTGGCCGAGCGCGATCGCCCCGCCGTTGACGTTGACCCGGTCGGCGTCGACGCCGAGCGCACGGGTGGAGGCGATACCAACTGCGGCGAAGGCCTCGTTGAGCTCGAACAGGTCGACGTCCTCGACCTTCTTGCCCTCCTTGGCGAGCGCCTTCTTGATCGCGTTGGCCGGCTGTTCCTGCAGCGAGTTGTCGGGCCCCGCAACGATGCCGTGGGCACCGATCTCGGCCAGCCAGGTGAGGCCTAGCGACTCTGCCTTGATCTTGCTCATGACCACGACAGCGGCCGCGCCGTCGGAGATCTGAGAGGCGTTCCCGGCGGTGAGCGTGCCGTTCTCGACGAAGGCCGGCTTGAGCTTGGCCAGCAGGTCCGGCGTGGTGCCGGGGCGGACGCCCTCGTCCTCGCAGACGAGGATGGGGTCTCCCTTGCGCTGCGGGATCTGCACCGGGACGATCTCCTCGGCGAACCTTCCGCCCTTGATCGCCGCAGCGGCGAGCTCGTGGCTGCGCGCGGAGAACTCATCCATCTGCTCGCGGGTCTGCGGCGCAAAGTTGCTCTGAGCCCGGTCGGTGACCTCACCCATGGGGACGTCATCGAACGCGTCGAACAGCCCGTCGTGGAAGGTGGCGTCGAGAAGCTCAGCGTTGCCGAAGCGGTATCCCTGGCGGGCCCTGGGCAGCAGGTAGGGCGCGTTGGTCATCGACTCCATCCCGCCGGCGACGACGACCTCGACCTCACCCGCACGGATGAGCTGGTCGGCCAGCGCGATGGCGTCCAGGCCGGAGAGGCAGACCTTGTTGATGGTGAGGGCGGGGACCTGCATCGAGATGCCCCCCTTGACCGCCGCCTGACGGGCGGTCATCTGCCCTTGGCCGGCCTGCAAAACATGGCCCATGATCACGTAGTCGACCTGGTCCGGGGAGACGCCGGCCTTGGCCAGCGCGCCCCTGATGGCGACGCCACCGAGATCCATCGCCGTGAGGTCTTTCAGTGCCCCGGACAGCTTGCCAATGGGCGTGCGCGCGCCAGCCACGATCACGGAGCGGTTCTGGGTTCCCACGGGGAGCCTCCATCCAGTGTGAGGGACGTTCCTGCGACGATACGCAGCGAAAACGCCGTCCCCAAGAGCAGGAGCATGTCGTGCGCGTCACAGCCATTGACCACGTCGGGATCGCCGTCCCGGACCTCGACGCCGCGATCGAGCACTACACAGCGGCGTACGGCATGACGCTGGTCCACCAGGAGGTGAACGAGGAGCAAGGCGTCCGAGAGGCCATGCTGGCCGTGGGGGACTCCGGCTCGTTCCTGCAGCTGCTCGCCCCGCTCTCCGCCGACTCGGCGATCGGCAAGTTCCTCGACAAGCGCGGACCCGGTATCCAGCAGATGGCCTACCGGGTGGACTCGATCGAGGAGGTCAGCGACCACTTGCGCAGCAAGGGCATGCGTCTGCTGTACGACGCACCCAGGAGGGGCACAGCTGGCAGCCGGGTCAACTTCGTCCATCCGAGCAGCGCGGGCGGGGTCCTGGTCGAGCTGGTAGAGCCTGGCCCCATCAAGATGGGCGCCCACTAGGCGTCGGCGGCACTGACGCCACTGCGCCGGTCGGATAGGGACTGCCGGTCGGATAGGGACTGCCGCCCGGACGCCGGGGCCCGGCTCTTTGGGGAGTCCCGCTCGCCGACCCGGTCCCTGGCCGCGCGGTAGCCGAAGTCGAACTACGCGGGCAGGATGGCCGGTCCGGCGGGGTGGCGATCAGCAAGGCATTGCTGGCGCCGCTCGGCGGACGAGCTTGGCAGGACGACCGAGGCGGCTGCACGGCCTCAAGTTGACCGACCGCAGGGGGTGCCGCCTGCACGGTCACACCCGCCGCGGGAAGCGCCCACTGCAGGCTCGGGATGAAGGCGCGTTCCCAGGCGTCGAAGGTGTGGTGCCCGCGCTTTTCGATCACCAACCGGTCCTGGTCGGTCCGCCAGCCGCCCGCATTGAGAGCGCGCCAGACGTCCAGCGCGTCGCGCGCAGCCTCGTGGTCACTGGTCCCAGCCGAGAGGTACACGCCGACCTGCTCCGGCGAGTGATGAAGCACCCACCAGTTGGGGCTGTGCGCCAGCCGGTCCGCATCGTCACGCCACAATCCCCGCGCGTAGCGGTCATGCAGCGCCGACCCATAACCGTCTAGACTGATCGCGCGGGCGAACAGGTCAGGATGGCGGAAGGACAGGTCCAGCGCGCAGTAGCCGCCCGTCGAGTAACCGATGGCGGTCCAGCGCTGACCGTCGGTGCGCAGGTTGCTGGTGATCCAGCTGTGCACATCCGTGGTCAGGTACGTCTCGTCGCGAAGGCCATCGGCGGTGTCGGTGCACTCGAGCGACCGCAGGATGCTGGTGTTCGTCGGAGCAAAGACCACGATCGCAGGCGCCACCAGCTGGTTCGCTATCGCCGCGTCGAGCTGCTGGTCCGCGCGCACACCGTTGATCCAGTCGTACGGTTGGCCCGGGCTCCCGCTGAAGGCCTCCACGACGGGAAACCGCTGTCCGGCGTGGGCAGCAGAGCGGTACTGCGGCGGCAGGTAGACGAGCGCCCCACCGACGTCCAGGTGTGAAGCGGTGGGCGGGATCCGCAAGCTGAGCAAGGCGCCTAGCTGAGACGGCGCACTCCCTGACGGCATGACGGCGGTGGCCTTGGCGAACTGCTGCGGGCTGCCGGCCTGCACCAGGTCGCCACTGCTCGGGCCGAGCAGATCGTGCCAGCTGCGATAGAGGTCGAAGTGCCGGTTGACCCCCGCCGCCACCCCGCTGAGCGCCAGCGCGAGCGCGAGCAGACTGCCCGTCGCTGTCTTGAGCACCCGTCGCCGGCGCCCTCGACGAACGCTCCGGAGGGTCAGCACGACCGCGACCACAACCCCCGCCCCAAGCACTAGCAACAGTCGCAGGCTGGTGAGGGGCACGTCAGGAGAGACGCCTTTGGGCACGGGACTGTTCCCCTCTCACCGCGCATACAGGTACCTGACAGAGCGCGCACAGGTGAATGACACAGCTGACTCACAGGTGCCTGGCATGCTTGCGCCCAGCCGGACAGGGGACCTTGGAGTGGTGAGCAGCGCAGCAAGAAGATGGATGTGGGGGGTTGCGCCCGCCGCAGCCAGCAGCCTTGTCCTCGCCGCCGGCCTGTTCTTGCTCGGCTCGTCGCGTGAAGCCGCGACCGGCAGCCCGAGCGGAGCAGCGCCCAACTCGGGCCGGGCAGCCGCCGGGGAACCCGGCCCGCCGGAGTCCACGACCGTCGGCGGGCTCGACCCCCGGCCGAGCGTCCGGCCGGGCCGCGCAGCAGTTGTGCCGGTCCGGCTGTCGACCGTGCAGGGGCTCGGCGACTCGGTACCCGCTGCAACGGGGTGCGGGTGCACGTCGTACGTCGTACAGCTCGCCAGGTCCATGCAGGACGCGGAGGGCAGCCCGGTAGACGCAATCAACAACTCAGCGGACGGTCAGACGAGCGCGGGGCTGCTGGGTGAGGTGACGCAAGGTCGCATTCGCGCCACCCCGGACCGCGTCACCGTCATCACCGTCGGCGCAAACGACTTCGACCCGGGTCCACTGTCGGGGCCCGGCTGCAGCATGCTCGAGGTACCGGCGTGCTACCACCAAGAGCTGCAGACGCTGCAGACCAACATCGACGCGATCCTCACCGCGCTCGTGGCGGGAGGTGGTGACCGCGGGCCGGTCGTCGTCACGGGTTACTGGAACGTCTTCCTCGATGGCGACGTAGCTGCAGCGATAGGAACGGACTACGTCCGTGACAGCGATGAGTTGACGCGCGCGATCAACACGGTTTTGCAGGTCGAGACCCAACGGCACGGGCTGCTCTATGTCGACCTCTACACACCCTTCAAGGCGGAGGCCGGTGGCAACGACACGCCGCTGCTCGCGGCCGACGGTGACCACCCTTCGGCAGACGGGCACGCCCTCATCGCCGCGCTGCTACGCACAGCACTGCGCCCGGCCACCCGCTGAGTGGCCCGCCGTGGGAACCCGCTGTACCCCTCGGTAACCTCGGCCCACAGATCGAGGAGAGGGGTCAGGCGTTGAGGGAGATCCTCGAGGCGGTGATGTCCGGCGACGCCGCCGATGTGGCTGCCCTGAAGGTGCCGGAGTCCTACCGTGGGCTCGTCGTCCGCAAGGACGAGCAAGGGATGTTCGAGGGCATGGCGTCCCGGGACAAGGACCCCCGCCAGAGCCTGCACCTGGACGAGGTCAGCACACCCGAGCTCGGCCCGGGCGAGGCGATCGTCGCCGTCATGGCGTCCTCGGTGAACTTCAACACCGTCTGGACCGCCATCTTCGAGCCGACCAGCACCTTCGGCTTCCTCGAGCGCTACGGCCGGCGCAGCGATCTCGCCAGGCGGCACGACCTGCCGTACCACGTGGTCGGCTCCGACCTGGCCGGCGTCGTGCTCAGGGTCGGCCCGGGTGTCAGCAAGTGGAAAGCCGGCGACAAGGTGGTCGCCCATTGCCTGTCTGTGGAGCTCGAGGACGCCGAGGGCCACGACGACACGATGATGGACCCGCAGCAGCGGATCTGGGGCTTCGAGACCAACTTCGGCGGCCTCGCGCAGCTCGCCCTGGTCAAGTCCAACCAGCTCATGCCGAAGGCCCCGCACCTGACCTGGGAGGAGGCGGCTGCTCCCGGCCTGGTCAACTCGACCGCCTACCGCCAGCTGGTGAGCAAGAACGGTGGGGCCATGAAGCAGGGCGACACCGTGCTGATCTGGGGTGCTTCGGGCGGGCTCGGCTCCTACGCCACGCAGTACGCCCTCAACGGCGGTGCGATCCCGGTCTGCGTCGTCAGCAGCCCGGAGAAAGCCGAGATCGTCCGCTCGATGGGCGCCGAGCTCATCATCGACCGCAGCGCCGAGGGCTACCGGTTCTGGAAGGACGAGCACACCCAGGATCCGACGGAGTGGCAACGCCTGGGTCAGAAGATTCGCGACCTGACGGGTGGCGAGGACATTGACATCGTCTTTGAGCACCCCGGCCGTGACACCTTCGGCGCCTCGGTCTACGTGACCAGGAAGGGTGGCACGATCACCACCTGCGCCTCCACCACCGGCTATCTGCACGAATACGACAATCGTTACTTCTGGATGAAGCTCAAGCGCATCGTCGGCTCGCATTTCGCCAACTACCGCGAGTCCTGGGAGGCCAACCGGCTCATCGGCAAGGGCCTCATCCACCCGACGCTTTCCAGGACCTACCCCCTTGAGAACGCCGGGCAAGCGGCGTACGACGTGCACCGCAACCTGCACCAAGGCAAGGTCGGCGTCCTGTGCCTGGCGCCACGCGAAGGACTCGGCGTCGAGGACGCGGCGGGGGAGCTCCGCGCCAGGCATCTCGACGCGATCAACCGGTTCCGCAACGCCTGACCCGGTGCGTCGCTAGGTCTGAGACGGCCGGTTCGGTGGTAGGACAGGCGTCATGAACCGGAACGACGACCGTGACAACCCCACCGAGGTCGTCCCCCTGCGCGAGGACCCGCCCCAGACCGGCTTCGACCGGGTCCTGCGCGGCTACGACCCACGGCAGGTCGAGGACTACCTGACCCGCGTCGACCAGGCGCTCACCGATGCCGACGACCTCCATGCGGCGGACGTCCAGCACGGCGCGGTGCTCGCGCAGCAGATCGCTTCGCTGTCCGAGCAGCTGGCGGAGGCCGAGGCGCGCGCCGCCGGGGTACCCGAGCCCGCGAGCCGCGTCGGCGAGCGCCTCTCCCGCATGCTCTCGCTCGCCGAGGAGGAGGCCGCCGAGCTGCGGGCCGCAGCCCAGCGGGACAGTGTGAGCGTCGGCGCTGACTCCCGGCGCGAGGCCGAGGCACTTCTCGCCGACGCGCGTGAGAGCGGCGAGCGCGAGACCGCAGAGCTGCACAGCACTCTTGCGGCGCGCGAGCAGGAGGTCACGACAGCAGCAGCGGCAGCCGACCTGGATCGGCTGCAGGCTCAGCAGGACGCCGAGGCCGTCCGGGCGCGCGCGGGGCGCGACGCCCAGGAAGCACGCGAAGCAGGTGGCCGGGACCGCGACCAGGCCCGCGCCGAGGCCGAGCGCGACGCGCATCAGGTGCGCGACCAGGCCCGCGAGGAATCCGTGCAATCCACCGCGGCGGCTCGCGAGGAGGCCGCCCAGATGACCGCCGAGGCGCGCCGTCAGGTCGAGGAGCTGTCGCGTCAGCGCGACGCCATCGCCGTCCAGCTGGAGTCCCTTCGCGACACCGTGTCTGCTGCGATGGGACCGCTCGGCGGCCTGACCGCACCCTCGCCCGACCCGGGCAAGGGAACCCTCGGCAGTCCACTCGGCCGACCCGTGGTCGCCCCGCCCGACGACAACGGGGCCTGACGTGCCGGGGGCCGCCGACTCGCCAGGACAAGCCCGGCCGCACGACCTCGGGGGCACTGTCGAGCAGGCCATCGAGGACGAGGTCGAGGAGCAGGTCGGCGGCGCCGAGGAGCGCATCAAGGCGGCCGGGCGAAGCGCCTGGCAGGCGGAGGCAGGCGCCAAGAGGGCGGAGGCCGGCGCGAGGGAGGCGGAGGCCGGCGCCGAGCAGGCCGAGTCCGCCGCCGAGCAGGCTGCTCTGCTCGCCGCGCACGCGGCTGCCGAGGTGGACCCGGACGACCCGCTGCTCGACACCACCATCCGCAAGATCGAAGCGCAGGTCACCGAGCACCAGCCGTTCGGCATCCCGGGTCGCCCCATGAGCAAGCGATCGCCGTTCCGCGTTGCCTTCACAGCGGCCATGGGGGTGGCACTGGCCTACGGCCTGGTCCAGTCGTTGATCGCGGTCCGCTCCGTGCTGATTTTGCTGCTCGTCTCGGCCTTCCTGGCGATCGGCCTCAACCCGATAGTGGAGTTCTTCGAGCGGCGCAAGGTCAGGCGTGGCGGGGCCGTCGCCATCGTCCTCGCGGGCGTCCTGCTCGTTCTCGGTGGTTTCCTCAGCGCGATCGTCCCGCCGATCATCGATCAGGGCTCGCAGTTCAAACAAGCGGCGCCCGGCTACGTCAGGGACCTCCAGACCAACCGGCAGGTGAAAAGCCTCGACGACCGCTTCCATTTCCTCGCCACGCTGCAGGACTACAGCGACAACCCGGACAAGCTCGCCCCCAAGCTCAGCGGCGGCGTGATCGGTGTCGGCAAGGTGGTGTTCAGCGCCTTCTTCAGTGCACTGACCTTTCTGATCCTGACCCTCTACTTCCTCAGCAGCCTGCCTGCCATGAAGAACGCCGCCTACCGCCTCGTCCCGCGTTCCCGACGCGCCAGGGTCGGCCTGCTGGCCGACGAGATCCTCGAGCGCGTCGGAAGCTACGTCGGTGGGTTGCTGACGATCGCAGCCTGCGCCGGCGTCAGCACCTTCCTGCTGCTCACGGTGCTGGGTGTCCCCTACCCGCTCGCCCTCGCGCTCGTGGTCGCCCTTACCGACCTCGTGCCGCTTGTCGGCGCAACCATCGGAGCCATCCTCGTCACCTTGGTCGCCCTACTCGGCTCCGTCCACGACGGCGTCATCGCTGCCCTGTTCTATCTCCTTTACCAGCAGGTGGAAAACTTCTATCTCTACCCGCGGATCATGAAGAAATCGGTCGACGTCTCCTCCGCAGCCACGGTCGTCGCGGTCCTCATCGGCGGGTCCCTGCTCGGCGTGATCGGTGCCCTGCTGGCCATCCCGATCGCCGCAGCAGTGCAGCTTGTCCTGCAGGAGGTCGTCTTCCCGCGTCAGGACGAGACCTGAGCGGAAGGGAAGCTGCGCGGCAACGGGTAGGACGCCGGGGCGACCCGCTTGACTACCTCGTCCAGCACGGTCTCGGTGAAGCCGACCCACAGGTGCTTGGCCCGCTGTACGCCGACGACCTCTGCCTGCGGGACCACCGAGAAGCGCTCGCGCGCCTCAGCCGGCCGTAGATAATCATCGAGCTCCGGCACCAGTACGACCAGGGGCTTGCCGGACGCCGCCCACGCCTGCAGGTCCTGCGGTGTGGAAAACCGCAACGGAGGGCTGAGCAGCACGGCCCCGACGACGCTCGGGTCGCAGCCGTACCGAAGCGCGAGGTCGGTACCGAAACTCCAGCCGACAAGCCAGATGGCCGGCAGGTCCTCGGCCTCGCAAAGGTCGAGGGCAGCGGCCACGTCGTACTTCTCGCCCTCGGAATCCTCGAAGGTCCCCTCGCTCGTCCCGGCCCCACTCGACGTGCCGCGTGTGTTGAAGCGCAGCACCGCCACATCGGCGAGAGCCGGCAGGCGCCAGGCCATCTTCCTGAGCAGGTGGCTGTCCATCATCCCGCCCGCGGTCGGCAACGGGTGCAGGCACACGATCGTCGCGACGGGCGGGCCGGCAACGGGGCGAGCCAGCTCGCCGATGAGCCGCAGCCCGTCGGCGGTCTCCAGGGTGACCGGCCGCCGATCAGCCGGCAACACGGTGTTGGAACGGATCTCAGGCATCCCGCCGACCCTATGCGGTGCCCGATCGCCGCTGGCCCAAGATCGGCGGACATCGGTGCTAGGGACATCGGCGCTAAGGAAATCGTGCCTGCGTGCCGACACAGGAAGGAACAGACGGGAGCCTGTCGCTACGTTGAACCTGCGTCTTCGGCATGGACGACTGCAGGCGATCTTCCTCCTTCGGCGAGCCCCGCCGAAGCGGGCTACAGCGCAAAACTCAGAACGTATTTGCCGCGTACCCGAGTGACAAAAGCCGTGGTGGGGCGCGTGTCTGGCCTTGCGTGCTCGTCCACGATGCTACAATCCTGCAACGTCGTTGAGCGCTGCTCCATTCGCCTCAAGCAGTAGCGAGCACTCGCTACCCACTACGACAAGGTCGCCCGCCACCGAGCCGGGCGTTGTCCTCGCCAGCATCGCTGTCTGGCTTCGCTGACTGACCTCACGCCTGCGCACGTCCATGCAGCGTGCATCTACGCATACCACCCCCC
>JANLPD010000273.1:0-1662 GCA_031367045.1 Frankiales bacterium
GGTCCTGGCCGAGCTGGACGGGCCTCGTCCGCGGGTGCACCCGTTCTTCTCCATGGTGGACGGGCGCAAGCGCCTCCACGCGGAGGTGCGAGCCGAGCTGATGCGGCGTACGCCGGCGGTCCTCACGACCTGCGTACCGGCGGCGAGCGGAGTCGAGCGAATGGGTCTGACCCGCGAGCCGCTCGTCGTCAGCGAGCCGGCGAGCCGGGCCGCGGAGGCCTACCGCGACCTGTGGTGGGAGCTGTCCGGCCTGCTCGCCTAGGACGAGTCGGGTCAGGCCGTCGGGGCCAAGGGTGAAGACGTCCGCGGCGTAGCGACCGGTCCCCTGGGCGTAGATGCACGGGAGGGGTTGCCTCGCGTACCGCACCTGCACGCAACAAGCGCTCAGCGCCGGCGAGCGCGCCCGCTGACGATCTCACTTGCGTGCATCTGCGACGCAACTCGGACCGGCTGGCAGGCAACCATCGAGAAGAATTGGCCGCCGGCTCGACATCTGGTCACCTCCTCAAGGCTGGACACGATGATCTTTCGGCGCTCTGTGATCATCGTGTCCGGGGCTGAGCGCGGCCACGTCCGCGACGCGGACACAATGACCTTGAGGCGCGGTAGCCCCCGCTGTCGTCGGTGATCATTGTGTCCCGCCTCAAGGGGACGGGGGAACGCGTGCGGCCACGATCGTCCAGGATGGGGTGAGGCAGCCGCTCGGCGCCGTGCTTAGGGTCAGGGTTGCTCGTCGTCGTCGTCCGGCTGGATGAGTTCTCTGGCCTTCTTCACCATCGGGCTCGTCGGCAGGACGAACAGGGCGCCCAGCACGATGAACAGCAGGACAAGGCCGACCGTGGAGGCTGCAAACGGAGTCGTAATCGCCTGCGTAGACACGACGAGGTCGATCGGGAGCGACGTCACTCGGCCCCCGCACCGTACGTCGACGATGTGCCGACCGATCGGCAGCGACGGCAGCTGTACGTTGGTGTGGAAGCGCCCCCTGGGGTCAGCGGTGACGGTGCCGACCGGCGTCCCCGCAATGCTGAGGGTGACCGTCTGTCCGGCTGGACAGCCGCTGCCGGTCACCCCTGTGACGCCCCCGGGCAGGGCGGAAGGCGAGTCGAGGCTGATTACGCCGGCGCCGAGCCCGCTGCTTGGCGGTGGCGGCAACGAGGGCGAGGGAGCTGGCGAGGGAGATGGCGAGGAGGCGGGCGAAGGTGACGGCGCCGGGGAAGGTGAGAGGTTGGGCGTCAGGCCTGGCGCGGACCCGGGACCGGACGGTCCAGGTGCCGGACGGGGTGTCGGGCTATTGGGGGGACCCGTGGGCCGAGGGCTGAAGACCGGCCCTCCCCCGACAACCTTGACGAATTCCGCGGTGACGGTCGTGTCCGCGCCCAGTACCAGGGCGCAGCCGCCCGCGCCTGAGCAGGCTCCGGACCATCCGGCGAACAGGGACCCGACAGCGGCGGTTGCCGTCAGCGTCAGGCTCGAATCGGCCGGGAACGTTGCGCTGCAGGTTGCCGGGCAATTAATCGCCGCCTCCCCGGACGAGACCGCCCCCGCGCCGTCACCGACGAGTACGACCGACAGTCGCGGGGTGAAGGGGGACGGTGAGGGGCTTGGCGATGGGCTCGGGGACGGTGAGGGGCTTGGCGATGGGCTCGGGGACGGGCTCGG
>JANLPD010000464.1:0-2982 GCA_031367045.1 Frankiales bacterium
GGGCGCGGCTCGGGCTCTCCCGCTCGCGGTGCGCCGATATCGTACTTGGCATTCGGAGTCGCGAATCCAACCCGTCATTTTGCGCCGCGCCGTGAATCGTCACCCGGCTCACCACGTCGGCTCACCACGTCGCCTCCCGGGCGGCGAGCTCCCCCAGGCCGGCCAGGTCACGCTCAGCGTGGGACTGCCGCAGGTAGACGGGCAGGTCTGCCGCGCGCTGGGCCTGCATCGGGTCCAGGCAAAGCGGACCCGCGCCGAGTGCCCGACCGACGCGGTCGAGGATCTCGGTGGCGCCCGCCTCGATCCTGGTCCGCAGCCGCATGGCCCCGAGCTGTGCCGTTGACCCCTGCGGGTCGGCGTCAACCGCTGCCGCGGCGACGGCCAGGTGCGCGGCGAGCCCGACAACCAGGGCGTCGACGGCACCGAGGTGGGCAAAAGCATGCGGGTCCCGCGGTCGGGCCCGAGCAGCAGCGAGAAGCGCGCGGGCCGCACCGAGCGCGCCGCCATACCAGCAAGCGGCCACGCCCGCGCCGCCGTGCCAGAAGCCGGCTCGTTCCAGGTAGGCCCCGGGCCCGCCGACCGCGACCGCCCGCACCTCGGGCAGGTCGACGCTGACCGACCCGCTCGCCGCCATCCCGACCGCCGCCCACGTACCAGGGACCGGGAGTACGTCGCGGACGTCAACGGCGAACAGCCGCTGGCCGTCGTCGGCGGCCGCCGTGACCAACGCGTGGTCAAGCAGCAGCGCGCCGGAGCACCAGGCCTTACGGCCGCTCAGCACCCACCCGGCGTCGGTGCGTTTTGCCTGGACGCGGGCCGACGGCGACTCGGCGGCCCACACCCCCCAGAGCCCTTCGGCCCTGGTCGCAGTGCCATCGAGCTCGGCAAGGATCGCGACGGCATCGGCGTGCGCTTCGGCGAGCCGGCCGAGCACGAGATCCAACGCGGAAAGCTCGGCGAGTGCCTGCCAGCGTCGGAGCGTGCCCCCGGAGCCTGGGAGCGGCAGGTCGAGCGCTCCAGCCCCCTGTGCGGCGAGGAGCAGCGGGCCTACCGATTTGCTGGTCACCGGCAGGTGAGCCCCGGCGAGCCATGCGGGCAGGGGCGCGGTCACGCGGGGCCACTACCCACGACGGGAACAGGTAAGACCCGCCAGGGCCCGGTTGATTTCTGGCTGGCTAGCGGACCTGGAGCAGGTCCACCACGAAGACGAGCGTCTCGTTCGGTCCGATGGCGCCGCCAGCACCGCGGGCGCCGTAGCCGAGGTGCGGCGGGATGGTCAGGCGACGCCGCCCGCCGACCTTCATTCCGGCGACGCCCTGGTCCCAGCCGCCGATGACCTGTCCCGCACCGAGCCGGAAGCTGAACGGCTCGCCGCGGTCCCAGCTGGCGTCGAACTGCTTGCCGGTCGACCAGCTGTGCCCGACGTACTGCATCGTCGGCGTCGTGCCGGCGACCGCCTCGGTGCCGTCGCCGACGGTGAGGTCCTCGATGACCAGCTCTACCGGCGGGTCGCCGACCGGGATCTCGACGGTGGGCTTGTCAGACATCTCGGCTCCAGGGGTGAGTGATCACATCGACGCGATCAGCTTGTCCACGCGGTCGTCGACCGAGCGGAAGGGGTCCTTGCACAGCACGGTGCGCTGCGCCTGGTCGTTGAGCTTGAGGTGCACCCAGTCCACGGTGAAGTCCCGCCGCTTCTCCTGGGCCCGCTTGATGAACTCACCCCGCAACCGGGCGCGGGTGGTCTGCGGGGGTACCGACTTCGCCTCGAAGATGGCTAGGTCGGTGGTGGCGCGCGCTACCGAACCGTTGTTCTCCAGCAGATAGTACAGACCTCGGTGGCGGTTGACGTCGTGGTAGGCAAGGTCGAGCTGGGCCACCCGCGCGCTCGAAAGCGGCAGGTCGTGCTTCGCCCGGTAGCGCTCGATGAGCTGATACTTGGTGACCCAGTCGATCTCCCGGTCGACGAGCCCCAGGTCGCCGGTGTCCACCGCGTGCAAGGTCCGCTCCCACAGGTCCAGGACCCGCTTGACCGTCGCGTCGGCGCCGCGGCGGGCCGTGAAGTCCTGGGCCTTGGAGAGGTACTCGCGCTGGATCTCCAGCGCGGTGGCCTCGCGCCCGTTGGCCAGCTTGACCTTGCGGGTGCTGGTGATGTCATGGCTGACCTCGCGGATCGCCCGGATCGGGTTCTCCAGCGTCAGGTCCCGCATGACGACTCCGGCTTCGATCATGCGCAGCACCAGGTCGGTGGCGCCGATCTTGAGCAGGGTCGTCATCTCGTTCATGTTGCTGTCCCCGACGATCACGTGGAGCCGCCGGAAGCGCTCGGCATCCGCGTGGGGCTCGTCGCGGGTGTTGATGATGGGGCGGCTGCGCGTGGTCGCCGACGACACGCCCTCCCAGATGTGCTCGGCCCGCTGGCTCACGCAGAAGACGGCCCCGCGCGGCGTCTGGAGCACCTTGCCGGCGCCACAGATGATCTGGCGGGTCACGAGGTACGGGATGAGCACGTCCGCGAGGCGGCTGAACTCGCCGTGCCGCCCGACGAGATAGTTCTCGTGGCAGCCATAGGAGTTGCCGGCCGAGTCGGTGTTGTTCTTGAACAGGTAGATGTCCCCGGCGATGCCCTCCTCGCGCAGGCGACGTTCGGCATCCATCAGCAGTCCCTCGAGGATCCGCTCGCCGGCCTTGTCGTGGGTCACCAGGTCCACCGCGCTGTCACACTCGGGGGTGGCGTACTCCGGGTGGCTGCCGACGTCGAGGTAGAGGCGGGCGCCGTTCTTCAGGAACACGTTGGAGCTGCGGCCCCAGCTCACGACCCGCCGGAACAGGTACCGGGCCACCTCGTCCGGTGACAGCCGCCGCTGTCCGCGGAACGTGCACGTCACGCCGTACTCGTTCTCGATCCCGAAGATTCTCCTCTCCATCAGCGGTAACCGGCGAACGCCAGCGGACGGCATAACTGCAGCTCAGAGGGCATCT
>JANLPD010000471.1:0-2788 GCA_031367045.1 Frankiales bacterium
GCGCCGGCTGTGTCTGGTCTGGGCGCTCGTCAATGTCGTCAACGGCGGTGTCGCGCTCCAGCTCCTGCTCGCCCGACACTACGACGAGGTCCTGCTCGCCCGGTCGGTACTGTCGCCGGTCCTGTCGGCGGCGGCCGTCGCATGCTGTGTCGTCATGGGCAGACGCGCCCTGCACGGCGAGGGGGTCCACCTGCACTTGAGATGGAGCGACCCCCCGGCGGCGTAGCCCACGATGACGCACCCGCCACCCTTGGTCGGTTGAGCCCTCGCGCTCTCCATCGCCGGCTCGTTGGCGGCATCCCCGACAATGGACCGGTGACCGCTCCCTCCTCGCTCGGCGCCGTCGTCCCCGAGGCCGCCCGTCGGCGGACCTTCGCGGTCATCAGCCACCCCGACGCCGGCAAGTCCACCCTCACCGAGGCACTCGCGCTGCATGCGCGCGTCATCAACGAGGCCGGGGCGATCCACGGAAAGGCCGGCCGCAAGAGCACGGTGTCCGACTGGATGGACATGGAGAAGGCCCGCGGGATCTCCATCAGCTCCGCGGCGCTGCAGTTCGCCTACGACGGCGCCGTGGTCAACCTGCTCGACACCCCCGGCCACGCGGACTTCTCCGAGGACACCTATCGCGTGCTCTCGGCCGTGGACTCGGCGGTGATGCTGCTCGACGCCGCGAAGGGCCTCGAGGCGCAGACCATGAAGCTTTTCGACGTCTGCCGACACCGCGCCATCCCGGTCCTGACCGTCGTCAACAAGTGGGACCGGCCGGGCCTGACCGCCCTCGAGCTCATGGACTCGGTGCACGAGCGCACCGGCCTGCTCCCCACGCCGCTCACCTGGCCAGTCGGCATCGCCGGGGACTTTCGCGGCGTGCTGGACCGCAGCACCGGCGAGTTCGTCCGCTTCCTGCGCACAGCCGGCGGGGCGACCGTCGCCCCCGAGGAGCGGATGTCCGCCGAACGCGCCCTCGCCGAGGAAGGGGAGGCCTGGGAGACCGCCGTCGAGGAGAGCGAGCTGCTCACCGCGATGGGCCAGGACCATGACCGCACTGCGTTCCTGGACGGGCGTACGACGCCAGTGCTCTTCGGCTCGGCCGTCCTCAACTTCGGCGTCCGGCTGCTTCTCGACGTGCTGCTCGCCGAGGCACCGGCCCCTGGCGCCCGCGAGGACGTCGACGGCGTGGCCCGAAAAGTCGACGCCCCGTTCAGCGCGTTCGTCTTCAAGGTCCAGGCCGGCATGGACACCGCGCACCGCGACCGGCTCGCCTACGTGCGGGTCTGCTCGGGAGTCTTTGAGCGCGGCGCCGTCGTCACCCACGCCGCGACCGGAAAGCCGTTCGCCACGAAGTACGCCCAGCAGGTCTTCGGGCGCGAGCGCACCACGATCGACCTGGCCTACCCAGGTGACGTCGTCGGCCTGGTCAACGCCTCAGCACTGCGCGTCGGCGACTCGCTCTACCTGGAGGAGCCGGTGGTCTTCCCGCCGATCCCGTCCTTTGCGCCGGAGCATTTCGCGGTCTGCCGGGCCGTCGACACCGGTCGCTACAAGCAGTTCCGCAGGGGCATCGAGCAGCTCGAGCAGGAGGGCGTTGTGCAGGTCCTGCGCTCGGAGCGCCGCGGTGACCAGGCGCCCGTCCTCGCCGCTGTCGGGCCGATGCAGTTCGAGGTGGCCGAGCACCGGATGGCCAACGAGTTCACCGCGCCGGTCACCCTCGATCGGCTCGAGTACTCCCTTGCCCGCCAGACCGCCACCGAGTGGCGCAAGGTGCTGGACGCCGAGTCGGGCGTCGAGGTGCTGGAGCGGGCGAGCGACGGTGCCCTGCTCGCGCTGTTCGCCGGCAACTGGCGGCTGGCCCGGGTCGAGCGCGACCACCCGGGCGTCGTCCTCACGCCGCTCGTCGCCGCCTCCGCCTGACTTTCCCTCAGGCGACGACGAGCGCCATCAGCTGCTGGCGGTCCGGACCGGGAAGCGCGTCGGCGCCGAGACCGCCGAGGTTGGCGACCTTTGCTGCTATCTCCGGCCTCGCCAGCACTTCCTCCGGCAGCGCCAGGCAGGCGACGGTCTCTATCAGGGCCCGGAAGACGTCGCCGTCGTGCATGGCCGCCGACAGCAGGGCGGCGGCCGCCGGGTCGGGCAACGGTGCCGGCCGGTCCTCGCGAGCTGCGTCCATCTCCCCGATCCGGGCCCGGTCGGCGCGCCGCTGGTTGACGAAGAACGGAGCGACGACCCGTTCTGTCGCCTCATCCCACGCGACGGCGAGCGCTCCTGTGTCGCCGTCGTGGGCGCGCACGGTGTCCCGCAGCAGCTGCGCATGCACGAGCCCGACGCTCAGACCACGACCGGCCGAGGGGTTGGTGCACGCCCAGGCGTCGCCAACCGGAAGCAGGCCGGTGACGACAGGGGCGGCCTTCACGACGTACCGCCGGTAGCGGTCCAGGACGCCGGCCATCGGCAACACGTCGGAGATGACCTCACCTTCGAGCCAGTGCCGGTGGATCGGGCAGGCGTCGACCACCCGGCTGAAGACCTTCGCGTCGCGCATGGCCTTCAACGGCGCATCGCTGCTCGCCGCGAACAGCGTCACCGACCAGGTGCCGCTGTCGCCGGGGATGGTCAGGAGCGAGAAGCTGCCGAGCGCAGCCAGCGCCGGACCGATCGGCGCCGGCAGGACCGGTCCGCGGTAGTAGCGGGTGTAGTAGGCGAACCCACCCGCTTGGGACAGGACGTACGGCGCACGCGCCCCCAGCGCGCTGAGCCACTCCACCGACGGCGTCCGGCGGCCCATCGC
>JANLPD010000515.1:0-3557 GCA_031367045.1 Frankiales bacterium
TTCTTCGCCCAGCCCAACGGCTGGCTGGTCCTGCTGGGACTGGCCGGCTACCAGCTGCTGTCGCTCGCCGCTCGGCTCGGCGCGGCCGCCAAGGAGGCACGGCTCGGATGAGCGCACTGATCCTGGCCGGCGAGATCAACGTCGGCAACCACCCCCGCGCCTCGATCTTCGGGCTGGCCGTCAACAGCGACACCGTCATCTCGACCCTGGTTGCCGGGGCCATCCTCATCGGGCTCGGCCTGTACATGCGGGCGCAGATCACCGACACCGGAGTGCCCGGCAAGCTTCAGCTCGGCTTCGAGGGCCTGGTCGGCTACATCGAGGATCTCGTCGAGTCCGCGATGGGCCTTCGGGTGGCGCCTTTCGTCGTACCGCTCGCCACGACGCTGTTCTCCTTCATCCTCATCGACAACTGGGTCGAGATCGTTCCGACCAAGGAGAAGCTCATCTCTCCGACGTCGGACATCAACCTGACCGCGGCATTGGCGCTGTTCGTGCTCGGATGGGTGCACCTGACGGGTATCCGCAAGAAGGGCCTGGGCGGCTACGTCAAGAGCTTCCTCGGCGCACCCCGTTGGCTGATCCCGTTCCGCGCCATCGAAGAGGTCGCCAAGCCGCTCTCGCTGGCGCTCCGACTGTTCGGCAACCTGTTCGCCGGCGGTCTGATGATCGCCCTGATCGGGTTGCTACCGTCAACCGTCCTCTGGGCGCCGACGGTCGTCTGGAAGCTGTTCGACATGTTCATCGGCGTGATCCAGGCGCTGATCTTCTCGCTGCTGACCATCGTCTACTTCAGCTTCGCGGTCAGCGAAGAGGGGCACTGAGCGGTCCCACCCCAACCCCACCGCACTGGCGGCGGGCGCACACTCATCCTAGGAGAGACAGGCAATGGCGGTACAGAACATCAACCAGGCCATTACCCTCGCTGGCGCCATGGTCGGCGGTGGGCTTGCCCTCGCCGGCGGCGCCATCGGCGCGGGTATCGGCGACGGTCTGGCAGGTAGCCAGTACATCGCTGGAGTGGCCCGCCAGCCAGAGGCACAGGGACGGCTGAGCACGCTGTTCTACATCACGGTGGGTCTGGTCGAGGCGGTGTACTTCATCAACCTCGCGTTCATGGGCTACTTCGTCTTCGTCCTCGCCAAGTAGCGCGGAAAGCGAGTAGGCCTGCCCATGTCGCACACCACGCCCCTTGCTGCGGGCAACTTCCTGATCCCCGACGCAACCTTCATCGCCGAGCTCTTCGCCTTTCTCATCATCCTCGCGGTGATGTGGCGATTCGTCGTACCGCCTCTGCAGAAGTCGGTGACCCAGCGGCAGAACATGATCCGCCAGCAGATCGAGGACAGCCGCGAGGCCAAGGAGCGGCTCGATGCCGCCGAGGCCGAGTACAAGGCGACCCTTGCCGAGGCCAGGACCGAGGCGGCCCGGACCCGCGAGGAGGCAAGTCGGCTGCGCGCGGAGACGATCGAGACCGCCAAGAACGAGGCCCGCGTGGCTGCGGAGGGGGTGACCCGGCTCGCCGAGGAGCGGCTCGAGGTCCAGCACCGGCAGGTGCTCGCCGAGCTGCGCCGTGAGGTAGGCCAGCTCGCCGTCGAGCTCGCCGGCCGGATCGTCGGTGAGTCCTTGACCGACGAGGCGCTGCAGCGTCGGGTGGTGGACCGCTTCCTGACCGAGCTCGACGAGGACGGCCAGGGATCGGCGTCGGCCCCGCAGCCGGAGCAGGTTCGCTGATGCTGGGTGCCAGCCGGAGCTCGCTCGCGCAGGCGCGGGCGCGACTGACTGCGTTGGCCGAGCCAGTGGGTGAAGCGGCCGGCACGGTCGATCTGGGTGCGCTGTCGGTGGACCTGTTCGCCGTGGTGGAGCTGCTCGGGCGTGAGCTGCCCTTGCGTCGCACTCTTGCCGACCCGTCGATCGCCGAGCCGGCCAAGACGGCGCTCCTACAGGCGCTGCTGCGCGAGCGGGTCACCCCGCCGGCTCTCGCCTTCCTGGTCGAGCTGGTCAGGTCCCGCTGGTCGCGGCCGCGCGATCTGCCCAGTGCCGTCGAGACGCTAGCCGTGCTCGCGTCGTTCGAGCAGGCCCTCGTGGACGGTTCGCTCGACGACGTCGAGGATCAGCTGTTCCGCTTCGGCCGCATCGTTGAGCGTGAGGCGGGCCTGCGTGATGCCCTCAGCGACCCGGCGCAACCCGATGAGCGCAAGCGCGAGCTGCTTGCCGGGCTGCTGCGCGACAAGGTCGGACCGATCGCCCTGCGGGTCATCACGGCCGCCGCAGTCGCGGCGCCCGGCCGCCGTACGGTCGGTGAGGCGCTGGACAGCTTCAGCCGGCTCGCCGCCGAGATGCGGCAGCGGCTCAATGCGCGCGTCACCGTGGCCGTGCTGCCCGATGCAGCCCAGCTGGAGCGGCTCGCCGACGGACTGTCGCGGGTGTACGGAAAGCGGATCGGCCTGCGGATCGAGCTCGACCCACAGATCCTGGGCGGCCTCGTGATCCGGGTGGGCGACCAGGTTCTTGACGCCAGCGTGACGCGGCGCCTAGACGTGGCCCGACGCGGGCTCACCGAGTACAGCTGACCGCACGACCGCACCGTTGCCTGACTTAACACCAGCACGCAGGACCACTAAGGACGAGGTGCCGACCACGGTGCTCGAGGATGACGCAGAGAGCAGGGACCCCATGACGGAGCTCGCCATCAGGCCGGAGGAGATCCGGAGCGCGATCGAGCAGTACGTCGAGGCCTACCGGCCGGAGACGACTCGCGAGGAGGTGGGGCGGGTCACCGAGACCGGTGATGGCATCGCCCGCCTCGAGGGCCTGCCCTCGGCGATGACCAATGAGCTGCTGGAGTTCCACGGCGGCGTGCTCGGTCTCGCGCTGAACCTGGAGGAGGGCGAGATCGGCTGCGTCATCCTTGGTGACGCCAATGGCATCGAGGAGGGCCAGGAGGTCCGTCGTACCGGCGAGGTCTTGTCCGTGCCTGTCGGCGACGGTTACCTCGGTAGGGTCGTCGACCCGCTGGGAAACCCGCTGGACGGCAAGGGAGAGATCGTTTCGGAAGGTCGCCGGATCCTGGAGCTGCAGGCCCCCACTGTCGTGCAGCGCCAGCCCGTGACCGAGCCGCTCCAGACCGGTATCAAGGCCATCGACGCCATGACGGCGATCGGCCGCGGGCAGCGCCAGCTCATCATCGGCGACCGCCAGACCGGTAAGACGGCGGTGGCGCTCGACGCGATCATCAACCAGCGCGACAACTGGAAGAGCGGCGACCCCAAGAAGCAGGTCAAGTGCATCTACGTCGCCATCGGCCAGAAGGGCTCGACGATCGCCGAGCTCGTCGGTCGGCTGGAGGAGACCGGTGCGCTGGAGTACACGACGGTGATCGCCGCGCCGGCGTCGCAGCCGGCCGGGATCAAGTACCTCGCTCCCTACACCGGCTCGGCCATCGGCCAGCACTGGATGTACCAGGGCCAGCACGTCCTCATCGTCTTCGACGACCTGTCCAAGCAGGCCGACGCCTACCGCGCCATCTCGCTGCTGCTGCGGCGCCCGCCGGGCCG
>JANLPD010000566.1:0-4977 GCA_031367045.1 Frankiales bacterium
CAGGAAACCGTCGCGCGCCTTCTTTCGGGCGTACCGCTACGCCGCGTCGACCTGTCGCGGACCACAGACCCGGACGCGCTGCGAGAGCTCGTCCGTAGCCTCATAGGCGCCCTACCGACTGGAGTCACCAACCCATGACCGCATCCGTCCTGCGCCAACACGAGGGTGTGCGAATCATCGGTGAAGGTCGCCACGAGGTCGATGCCGCGCCGCTGGCCCACCTGCAGCGGATCGCGCAGGAGGACGGGCTGCTCGCCGCGCCGGCCGTGGTGCTGCCGGACTTCCACCACAAGAAGAAGCAGGAGATGCCTTCGTCAGTCGCGGTCGCCACCACCCGCCACCTGGTGCCGCACTTCACGGCCAGCTCGGTCAACTGCGGAATGGCCCTGCTGGCCACCGGACTGCGGGTGGACGACCTGTCCCCACGGCTGCTTGACGGCTTCCTGCAGGCCGTCAAGGAACGGGCCCCCTACCCGATGCCCAAGCGTCCCGTCCTGAGCAGGCGAGAGGTCTTCCGCGCAGCCCGCGAGGGCGCGGCGTTTGCCATCGAGCGCTACGGCCTCGACCCCTCTGAGATCGCTGCTGTCGAGCACCGCGGGCGGATCGAGCTCGAAGAGGGCACCGACGAGCGCATCCTGCGCCGCTTCGCCCCGCGGCTGTCCGCCGAGGCGAGCCGCTTCCGGTTCGGCGGCGTCGGACCAGGCAATCACTTCATCGAGGTACAGGTCTGCACTGAGATCCTGGACGCGACGGCGGCCGCGTCGATGGGTGTGCAGGAGGGCATGGTCTGCGTCGAATACCACGGCGGCGGGGGAGTTTGGGCGGGCGAGATGGGGCGGCTGTTCGTGCCGCGGAAAAAGACCTCGCTCCCCCGGCGGCTGCGCACCGGCGTCCTGAAAGCGGCGATGCACGCGAGCCCCGACCCATCGGTGTTGAAGCAGCGCTGGGAGCTGTACTTCCACAACGTCCGGCACGCGATCGACGTCGACTCCGCCGAGGGCCGCCGCGTCTGGATGAGCTACGGCACCGCTATGAACTACGGATTTGCCTACCGGATCGCCAGCTACCAGGTCATCCGCGAGGCATTGACGCAGGCCTGGGGTGCGCCGGTAAACACCCGGCTCGTCTACGACTCGCCGCACAACTCCATCTACAAGGAGCTGGTCGACGGGCAGACCGCGTTCGTGCACCGGCACAACGCAGCCCGCGTTGTAGGGCCGGGGGTGCTCGCCGACCATCCCTTGGGCCAGCCGGTGCTCGTGCCGGGCACCAACCGCACGTCGTCTTACCTCTGCATCGGAGAAGTCGGCTCGGCGGTGTCCCTCAACTCTGCCAGCCACGGCGCGGGGACCCTTGTCGACGCCGCAGTCAAGGCTGGTACGGCGGGCGCGTCGCCCGAACGCGGCACTCGCCGCCACCGCTACAACTCCTCGACGGTGGACGTCGTCCCGCACGTCGGCGACGGTGGCGTAGACCTCGCGATCGACATTATGCGTGAAGCGGGGATCCTGCGGCCGGTCGCCCGGTTCACTCCCGTCGCAGGCCTTACATGAGGGCGCGGACACCAGCAGTTGTGATATTTGCGGTGGCATTGCTGGCGGGCTGCACCAGCAGCGCCCCGGCCCGCGCGCCGCAGGTGGTCCCAACCAGGGTGACCGCAAAGTCGCCGGCAGATTGGAGCAAACTGCGCACCTTCGAGGTGCTCACGCAATACTCACCGAGCTCGACGTTCCAGAGCCAGGCCACCGACCTGAACCGGATCGCCCAGTCGTTCACCGGGATCCTGCTGGCCAGCGGCAGCCTCGGACCCAGCCGCGAGCAGGCCGTGCAGCTGTCCTCCACACTGGGCTTGCACGTCTGGCTCGACCTCGATCTCACAGCGGACTACGCCAAGGGCGTGTCGCTCGCCAGCACGCTCGAGCCGCTGGCGGCATTCGCCCAACAACACCGTGACGTCGTGGTGGGCGTGAAGCTGGCCAACGAACTCGGCCAGGTGGACCCCTACGCACACGATCCCAAGCTGCTCGAGGGCTATCTGCGCGCGGTCAGCAGTGTCCTTCGCGCCAAGGCGCCGGGGCTTCCTCTCACGGTCGACATGCCGATCCCGGAGGCCGTCTGTGCCCAGGGGTCCCCAGGCCTCGCCGCGCTCGGCGGCGAAACGGCCTGCCGACAGGCAGTCCTCGACCGCTTCCCGGCACTTGCGCAGGTCAATGTCGACCACTACCTGTCCCTTGGACTGCTTGACGGCGTCTTCGTGACGCCGTACCTGCGCCAGGACGAGATCTACCAGGCCGCTGGCACCGACACCGCAGACGTACTCAGATTCTCCTACCGTTGGCTCAAGCAACGGCCGTGGGCGAGCCAGGTCCGGTTGTTCAGCCGAAAGGCGCTGGCCTTCCCCGATGACCGCTATCGCGGAACGGCCGGCGAAGCGAAGCTTGCCATCGAGCGCCACCTGAAGGTTCCCTTCGCGGAGAACCTGGCCGGCACCGACATCTGGGCGTGGCACCGCCCCTTCCGAGGCCAGCTGCGAACCCTGATCGACAAGGACGGGCGGACCAACGCGTTGTGGGATGGGCTCGCGGGGTTTCGGCGACAGCTGCCGGTCAACAAGCCTGGAACAACTGGCGGGCATACGCCGCAGCCTCAAGCTGCGAGTGCAGCGAGAGCTTGACGAGCAACCGCTGAAGATGGGTCCGGGCCGTGTGCGGCGAGACCCGCAGGCGGCGGGCGATCTCGGTCCGGGTCAAGCCCTCGCCAAGCAGCCGGAGCACCTCTTGCTCCCGGGGGGTCAACCGGGCCAGGACCTGCTCCACGTCGCGCACCGTTCGTTGCCGGCTGGTGAGGGCCCGAAGCACCGGGCCAACGAGCGCGTCGGCGATCACCGTCTCGCCGTCGGCCACCCGGCGGACGGCATCGACCAGAACGGAGGGGTGGCAGTCCTTGGTGATGAACCCGCGGGCCCCGAGCGCCAGAGCGGAGGCTGCCTTCGCCGGGTCGCTCGACCCGGTGACCACGAGCACCGCCGTCCCGGCTGAGATCGTGCCGACCGCTTCGACGACATCCAGCCCGTTATCGGCCGCTCCGAGATCAAGGTCAAGCACCAGGACGTCGCAGTCCCGGACCTGGTGCAGCACCGCACCTGCGGTCGAGACGACCCTGACCTCATCGAAGCCGTCCTGGCCCCGCAGAAAGGCCGCGACGGCCTCCGCGAACACGATATGGTCGTCACAGAGCAGGACCCGCACGAAGCACCCACCTCAGGGAAGGGAAGGCCGCAACTCTGCCAAGGGGTGGGGACCAACACCTCCCGCAGGTGAGGGAGACGCGACTCCTTCATCTGCATGACCCTTCGACGGTCCTACCGGGATGCCGGAGCCAACGCGTCGATGTATCTCAAGTCGTGACCGAGCGTCCTATAGACAAGCAAGAACCTTGTTGATACGAACGGAGGTGAACACTTCCTGGTCCTTGAGGTGAACAAAACAAGAAATTCGCCATGTTGTCCTACAAGGTGGGACCAGCGGCCGGGGGGCCCTCGATGACACTCACCGTCTCCGTCAGCGACGAGATGCACGAACTGGTTCACGATCTTCGTTCACCGCTCGCCGCCATTGAGGCTGCCGCGCAGGCGGTCCTCGGGATCGGGGTCGACCAGCCTGCGGTCCGCCGACTCATCAACCTTGTCGCTATCGAGGCCCGCTGCGCTCAGGTAATGGTCGACAGCGCCCTGGACGGGCAGCCGCCGAGCGACACGGTCCGCGTCGCCGGCTTGCTGGCGATGGTTGCCGACCGGTCGAGCACCCGTTGGGGTGGGGTCGTGCATGTGGAGGGTCCGGGGCTGGAAGACAACGTCCAAGGAGACCAGAGCGAGTTGGCCCGGGCCATCGGGAACCTTGTCGACAACGCCTTCCAGCACGGCGGCTGCGCACAGGTCCGGTTGCAGGCGCACCGCCGCGGCCGCTGGCTCGTGATCCGCGTGGCCGGGGCCAACGCCCTCCCCCCACCCAAGGCGACTTCGATGCGCTCGCACGGCATCGGCTTGCAGTCCGTGGACCGTCTGCTGGCCGCGTGCGGCGGTCACCACAAGGTGCTGACTGACAGTTCCGGGCGAGTGGACGAGATCCACCTGCCGCTGTCCGAGTCCGGCACGAGGGAATGACACCTGCGCCACGCGGCGCGGTGATCCGGCTAGCTCTCGTCGAGGACCACGCGCTGCTCCTGTACGCGCTCGCCGAGGCACTGACCCAGGACGAGGACAAGCAGGTCGTCCTCGTGCACGACGGTGCCGGCGACGTCGTGCACGCCGTGATCGAGGCAGCGCCGGACGTGCTTCTGCTCGATGTCAAGCTCGCCGATCGCGACGGCCTCGACGTGCTCAAGGAACTGCACGCCGGCCTGCCCGAGCTTGCCGTCCTCGTGCTGAGTGCTGTTGAGGATCCACGCACCGTCGCCAGGGCCTTTGAGTACGGAGCGATGGGCTACCTCAGCAAGGGGGCGCCGTTGGCCGAGGTGCGGACCGCCATCTGCAATGCCGCGGAAGGACGGACCGTGCTCCCCCGCCAGCGGCTGGCTGACGTCGTACGCGCGCTCACCGCCACCGAGGCACATGAGCGCCGGTCTGGGGCGTTCCTCACGGCCCAGGAGCGGGTTGTCCTCAGCCGGCTTGCAGCTGGTCAGCCGACCCTGCGCATCGCCGAGGACCTGCACATCACCAACCACACAGTCCGCACCCACATCCAGAACGTGCTCACGAAGCTGGGCGCCCATTCCAAGCTCGAGGCGGCGGCGATCGGGATCCGCGCCCAGATCGTCACCCCCTACGAAGAACCGTGACGCCGACCCGGTGACCCGAAGCGGGCGGTACGCCGCCAAGCCCTTCGGGAGCCCCTGAGGTCAGTTGGCGTTCTGCTACGGACCCAGAGGTACCGGCAGGGCAGGAACCGGCAGGGCAGGAACCGGCAGGGCAGGAACCGG